>JAJYRT010000038.1 GCA_021793945.1 Thermoplasmata archaeon | reverse complement strand
GGTTGCTGAGATAAATGAGAAATGGTCACAGAGATCCTTGAAGGGATTCTATAAATGCACGGATGAGATCAGGGAAATGTTCCAGGAGAGGTATCCTTCATGATTACACAACTTTTGGGACGCTATGACGGAAACCACATACACTTTAAAAATGCTGGTTTAGATATTCAGCTTTCGCAACAGAATTATCTATTTCAAAGAAATGATTGGTTTCTATCCGTTTCCAGACCTGTAGTAGCTCTATTATGGCGCACAGAAGACCGTGGGATTTCACATTACAAAGATAAAATCAATGCGTCGTGCAGTCAGAACTCGAGGGAAGCCTTTGAGAGGAATATAGTATTATAACCGTCAAATGCCGAATCAGATTA
This sequence comes from Thermoplasmata archaeon, assembly GCA_021793945.1. The sequence continues at coordinate 13,477 of JAJYRT010000038.1, read as the reverse complement.
TCCCTGTGCCAAGGAGTATTAGCAAAAATCAACCAAGCATTCCTGCCAGACTGATGTATTTTACAATATCCATCCTGTTAGAGTGCCTGTACATATTTATATAATAATGATAATAGGAAAACCTCCACCACCATGTCATAAATCTCTTCTGGATGCAGTATTTTATTGCATTATTGCAGTATGATACAGAATATGATATCATATCTCTCCTTATGCTAACATATCCTTTTCAACAGGATTAAAACAAAGTAAAAAATTTCCTCTGCTTATCTCTCTATTTTCTTACGCTTATTCCCTATGTACTTCAATATATCAGAAAATTCTTCACGTTTCAATTTTTTGATACTGTCATCTGGATCCGAGGCAAGTTCTCTCAGAGTGTCCATAGTAATTTGACTGTTGTATAACTCAGCAAAATGCCTTTTCTTCTCATTTGTGAGGGATTCCTTATTAAAATGAGTTGAGAACCATTCATCTAACTTTTTTGAACCGTAGTAGTTTAAATATTGATAATAAAGATAGTCGTCTTTTTCAAGAATTTTAGGGTTAAATTCATTATTCTCTTTTAACTTTTTGACAATATCCTTTGGCAGAATTCTTCTCTTGTGAGATGGCCCCACAATTGAAGCCTGGCTTAGAAGCGCGAGAATGTCTTCCGCCGGAGCTTCATTTCCTGAACTCTTTTTCTCCTTCAGGCTGAAGGCATACAGCGAGTAATTTTCCTCACCATGTTCATTTTCTATTTTTCTTGCTACCTGGGATATTACTGAGTACCCAACGCTGCTGAAGGTTGCACCATCAAGATCGCAAATAAATAGCCCATTACTTCCAAATTTAGATGCGTAATTTTCAACTAGCTCCGGGATTTTTTCTCTGGTGTAGTAAGATGGCAAAAAATATCCTATCTTTCCTGTTCCGGACTCTATGTTAGTTATTTGGGATATTCTCTCCCTTATGAGACTATCAAATTCGATTAGATCATCAGGAGAATCATTTTTTAAAAACTCCATGTAAGGTAAAGACACAATCTCGACCTTAGGATGCTTATAGATCATATCTACAACAAACTCGGCTATTTTATCTATGTTTGACTTCAGAGATGTGAATCCTGCTCCATCTGCTCTGGATATTCTTACGAACACTACATTAATAAGTCCAGAGGAAAGTTTTGCAGAGATTCTATCAGAGATGAAAGCATTTCTTTTCTCATTTTTTCCATCGATTTCAATAATTTCACTTAATGTAAGTGTTATCAATATTTCTCTAATTGGGGAAGTTACGGAAAGTTTCTTGGAACAATATTTTGGAATTTTTACTAAACCACCAACTGATGCTCCAGACACTGATGTAACGGCATTTCTAATAGTATACCCAAATTTATCATCCTCTTTAACATCTAAAAGCTTTATGCTATAACTCCTCAACTATAATTCACCTTCATAAATCAAGAAACCATCATTATTTATGGCTGCCCATTTTACCTTCAACTGACTCCGTTCAAAGTAACACTTGATCAATAAAATAAACTTTCTATAGTTAAGCACGGTTAGTTGGTTCGGTCCGACGTACCTTGAAAGCTGCCGACCTTTATATGAGAAATCTAACTTTATCTGACCGGGATTGGTTGGATCAATTGATGCACTAATTTCAATTTCTCTCCGGTCAACACCACTCATTCATACCAATGCCTGTTATTTTAAGCTAAGAATAATTCTCCCGTCCCGTCTTATTGCTTTTATTTCGCTTTTTGCCTTCAGGTGTGAGATCTCTATATCAATCTCTGGCTTGATCATAGAGTTGACGGCTGTCTCTGGAAACAAGTGATATGTCAATGCTTCTAGATTCTCGGCATTTAATTTTCTTAGCAACGCAATAAGATTCTCTACTTTTACTTCTTCCTTAGTATCTATCTTATCTAACAGTTCATGATAAATCTTTATTCCTTTGGGAGTTAGTGAATACCTGTCATCCCTAACATAGAATATATCTCTGTTTATAGGAGATTGTATTTTTTCCATTATATTCTCAGAAAAGTCACCATAATGGTGGGGAGTGAAATCACCTTTGATACCAGTAATACTAGATAAAATATACGCAATTTTCTGAATTTTTGTATGAGAAATCTGTTTATCCCCTATCGAAAGTATTGCAAGCGCATCCTCCTCATCTAATAAATCAGGTATTTTATTACTCAAACTATTACTCACCCTAGCCTTAATTTTAACATTGTTTATTCAAGCTTAAAGCTTTCGTATCGGGGATAAACTGCAAAAAGGAGATTGTTGAAGTTTCTCGATTTAAAAATTTAGTCAGCATGCCCCTATACCCCTCTCACATGAGATCGGAGCACTCCGGGCAACAATGTGCACTTTCTGATTTTCTCTAAAAACACCGGAGTTTTTCTGTACCTGTCAATGACTGAAGGGTTTCAGGTTCCTCAGGGAGTTCAGGTTCCTGCCCCTGCCGTCTTCCTTCTGTGCCGCCTTAATCCACCTCTCGACAATGGCCTCCTCGAACCGATACTGTTCAGGAGCGCTCAGTCTTGGCTTGTCCTTGCAGTACTTCCCTGCATCTTCCAGGGAGAATTCACCACCCAGCTGTGCGCCCGGATCCATGCCATGCCTTGCCTTGTATTCATCCGTGGTTTCATCGCAGGACCATGTGTCCTTTCCTATCCGGTTCTCGATTTCCGCATATAGTGCATCCTTCCAGGATCCCCTGCCTAAATACCTTGTACGGTGCACCTCATCAGGGTAATCTGGATGGCCAGTTTCAGCCAGGTGCTTTTCAAGTTCACTGAACGTCAGGAACATTGCGCCGTTCTCCAGTAGCTGCCAGTTGTATTTCATGGCTGTACATTGGGGAAGCGATTATTAAGGGTAATGAAGACTTTTGAACAGCCCTCGTAACTCTCCCCGGAATTCATGAAACTCCTGGGTTCCGTCCGGAGTAATTCATGTATAATTAATAATAGGAAAAGGCACAAGAATTTGTGGGTTTGTGGCAGGAACCGTTGAAAATACCAAGAATTTGTGGAATGCCACAACTTGCTTGTGGGTTGGCCTAAATGAAATGGCCTTTGCTGTCCCTCTTCCTTTCCTTCGCCGCCTTGGATTTCAGGTTAGGCATCTCTCCCTGGATCCTGAATGCCTTGTCGTAGTCATCGGTGCATATGCACCTGCAGTCATCATGTGCTTTGCTGCACTCATCCAGGCTGTCGTATGACCAGTTGCCGGAGGGAGAGAACCAGCACCCTCCAGGCATGATATACCCCTTCCCTGTTTCCTCGTTGAAAAATTCATATTTCCCTGGATCCTCGATCTTCACATCCTTGCTGCATAGATACCTGTAAGGCCCTATCTCATGCCTCCGGAGAGATTCATACGTGTCATAGGAAGTGTTTGAATCCTCAGAAAACCAGCACCCTCCCAGACCAATCAGCTTTAGTTTCTCGTCCACGCCGATCCTGTTCTTCATGGATGCTGATACCCAGGGAGGAAAATAAGGGTAATCACCTGTTCATGGCCTTTGTGAACGCCATGATTTCAGCACTAAGGATCGAGATCCTGTAGCTGCTCATCTTCACCATGGTTCCGGAGGTGTCGATATCACTGCCGGAATCAACGTCACTGAGACCATTGTTCAACATAATCCAAGCCAGAACATCACAACTGTGAGCTTTAAAATGATACTAAAGCCTAAGAAAATGATATAAAAAACAGATTATAATAGAGGAGCACCAAGCAGAACGAAGTTTATTCTTCCTTTGACGCTGTCGTAAGAATCAACATATTTTTTTCCTTTTTTGTAGAATTTTTTGTCGCCGACTACAAAATCATAAACTTCTCCGTCAGCTGCAACATAGCGAATTAAATCGCTCAGTATCATCGCATCCTGAGTCTCCATATCGATTCTCTGTTGTGAAATGAACATTTTTACTTTCTTCTCAATTTCTTCTGGGATATCCGGATGACTGTAACCATGCTGAACAAAGAACGTTATAACTCCTGTTCCTCTCTCAAAGAAGGTGTAGCTCAATTTCATCATGTACTCTTTGATATCTGCGATCGATTTTGAGTGTGCGCTTACCCCATACGAGTTTTTATAGAAATTACTAATTTCTTTCTGTAACGTAAATCTGGCACGATCTAGTTTTCTCGGTTCGATACTAGGTTCGTTTCGGATTTTATTTGCAGCGTTATCCACTATTGTATTGAATTCGCCGATATTTATAGACTCTTTTCCCTCTTTACGTTTATTGTCAAGAAATATTGCTGTATTAATTACTAGTCGATTGTGTTCTCTGACAGACCTACTTTGCCACTCAGCCTGTACACTCATGGGTACAAACACTTCACCGACTCTGTATTTACGAATGATTTCACTTGCTCTGCTATGAAGAGGCTCGTCTTCGTCAAACAATGAAATCAGGGTTGAGGTGTCAGGAAAGAATAAAGACAAGAGTTTCACCTCAATTTGCAACCAAGTAAGTAGCATGGCTATATATAAAAGCCTGTACAGCAGATATTGTGTTATCTAGAGACTCCTTTTGAATTTTATTCATGAGATAAGCATTCGTTCTAAGCGTAAGGTAGAACAGCGCAGACACACCATTATTGATATCTGAATCGGGGTTGATTCTCAACTCCATCAACAAAGAATCAATAATAGAATTAATCATTGATAAGATTTGTGACAAAGAGTATAACTTTTCCGCCTCCGATTCTTCCACATCTGACCAATTGAACTCCATTGCTTCTTTCATGAGCTTCTTGATGATATTATTCAGCGAAGTTAGCTCTTCTTTAAGAACAGTATTTTTTTCAGATTGACTAAGACTCTCCTCGATACTAGCAATAATCTCTGATAGATCTTTTTCATCTTTCGCTTCAAGCACTTCTTTGAGAAGGTCACCTGCCTTCTTTATTTCAGTTTCCGTTGGAAAATCTTTGACTAAGTCTGTAAGCGCGTCGATTAATTCCTCTGAGCGTGCAAAGACTCTTTCTTTTATTCTGCTACTATAGCGTTGAAACAGTTTTGCGCGGTTCCTATCGTGACTTTCTTCGGGGACTTTATTGAACATATTGACGGTTGACATTTTTAGTTCTTTTGCTAGTGTGGAATTAGGTCCAATAAAACTGGGCTGTTTAAACATTGATATCAGCTTCCTCTTCATTTTTGTCTATTTTATTTCTATTCTAGGTAACTGATATTGATCTGCTTCAGGTTATAAAAGTTTTTGAGTGAATTAGAAAAAGGAAATTTTTCGCAATTTAACTTTCTCTGTTTTAGTTAGCTCACCGTATTTGGCTGTCATTTCTCAAATTGTTCATTCAGAAGCATAGGTAAGGCGTGCTCATTGGAAATGTTTCTATTCCTCTCTTAAATGAAAAATTGTTAGCAAACGAGTAAAGTTTCTAATATGTCTAATTATAAAGCGTGACGTTTCTGTACTGTTTCTTTTCTTAATCTCTGACATGCTTTACATCATTTACTATGTTAAAACGTCTTATATAATGCTTATGAAGTTGCGAATAGTTTGTTTTCCTTACAAATTTAATAATGCCTCTCTAAAAGGTCCTAGTAACATTGCCTGTGATTCTCTGCCACTTCCAGAAAACTGAAAGTATTTGGCCCTGTGAGAGAAGCTTGAAATGCCTCAGGTCAAACGGCAGTGTGTGCTCGTGTATGAAGTCGTAAACCTGGTACCCTGACTCCGGATCCTTGCCCGTTATGCTGACATAGAACTCACAGAGCTGCATGAACCTCTCGGTCCTCCTGGTCAGGGGCTTTGGCATGAAGCTGTCCAGTGTGACCATGGCAGTATGCTCCATCATGCGCCTCCGAAGAATGCCATAATGTCAGGTGTAAACATATGGGATGGGTTCTTTCCTTCCGAATCTGGATTGATTTGCTTCGTTTTATGCCGTTCTCTTTTCTTAAACTGGGTAGCGCCTCCGATTGACTTTGCAAGTTCAGGTTTACCTGTCAGCCCCCTTTTCCTGACAAACGGCACAATTCCAGCCACTTCTGGGAATAGCGATACCGGAAAGTGCAGCATGATTTCCCCGTCCGAGATGTCGATTTTCACATTTAGCAACTTTCCCAGTGCACGCCAGAGGTTCTTTCGCTCCTTCAGGTACAGCCCCAATTCTGATTCGGAATGCTTGAAAAGGTGAGACGGGACCATGAAGCAAGGAGGATCCGGGCTGGATCCCCTCACCCTGATGATTTCCGCATAGCTGCTTTCTGAACCTCCCGGAGCGTATTCCTCTGCCTTCTCGATCCGGTATGGCCCCAGTGTTTTCAGCTGGAAGGTCACGTCACTGTCACCACGTCGACGGCATGCTTCATTATTATGAGTATGCGTTTATTCTGCACCTCCAGGGCTATGTCATACTGCCCGAATCCCCTCAGTATCCCGGACTCGATCCTGCCGGATCTCAGTGTTACTGTGACCGATTTGCCGATCTGGGCCCTGCCGAAGTTGTCTATGGTCTCCTTGCCGGTGTCGTATCTCCTGGTGGGTTCGGATCGCCTTTCCATGTCAGGTAGCGCTTTGCCGCCAACTTTCTTTTTTCCTTCTTGATTATTGTACATTGACGCTTACCTCTCTTGAAGGTTCAGCGGATACCCTTCCGTCCCTGACAGCAGTTATCAGGGATTCAATTCCCTCTATGGAGTAATTGCCGAGTATAGCCTGCACTATGGATGATGTTGTGCTGAATAGTGACTCCGAAAGGAAGTTCTCAGAGTTGAGTAGTCCAGTTAGTCTCTCTTCGTCCCTCCTCAGCATAGTTATACCTTCCAAGCAGTTGAGAAGGAAATCCATATCTTCACGCTTCATAATGGATTCAGTCATAGCTTCACCATCCTTATGGATCGGATCTGCTGGAAATGATATCCGTTCCAGGCTGTTGCCGGGATGTAGGTATAGGCGACAGCAATATCCGGTTCGTATACCTGCACCTTCACCGACTTATTGAAGGTGCCAAACTCCAGGAATGCCTCATCCACAAGCCTGAACCCTAAGCTGGCCATCAGTTGGTTCACTTCGCTTTCCAGGATATCTGACGGGTAAGGCCCGTCGATGGATGGCGGATCCCTGTCCTCATAGATCTTGCCTGCCCATTTCATCTCCAGGTTTCTTAGTGAAGATTCCAGCAGGTGCAATTTCCTCTCTTCCGTTGCGGTTCCTCTGCACGGGGCGGCCTTTGTAACCGGAACGGCAAGCCCCACTCCCGTTTCCGATATCCTTTTTTGTTCTGCTTCCATATTCTCATGCCTCCATATTGGCGGTGTCATGGCCTTCCCGGTCCTGTGAAGAGTTGGGAGGCCTTGACTTTGAATTCTCAAGCATTCTCTCAAGGGCCTTGAGTGCCCTGTCATATCCCCTGGTCCTAATCAGCGTGATTGCAGTGCGTATACCCTCGCTGAAGCCTATCTCATAGAACCTCTGGTCCGGCTGATCCACCATGCTATGATACCTCCGTCCTTCTTGCGATGCCCCTTTCAACAAGCAGTGAGGCTAGCTTCTGGTCGATGTATACGAGGTCCTGCTCATGCAGGTACCAGTTCCGGTCTGTCCAGGCAACGCTGAAATCCTTCAGTATGAGGACAAGGACGTACTGGTTCGTGGCGGCACTATTCACAACGGGATTTGAGTGAGGCGCTGACTTATCCTCTTCCCGGATGAAGCTGTCGAAGGTGAGCTGGGTCATTGCGATTCCTCCCAGTAGAACCTGTCATTGGCCATCCTGACATTTGGATGCTTGCCGGCAAGCTGGATCATCCTGGAATAGATCTCGGTCAGTGCAGGTATTTCCCTTGGTTCGGTAACTATGGACCATTTCTCGCTCAGCTGGTGCACGCTGACCTTTTTTCCCGAATCATCCTGAAGGATCCTGCACAGTTTGGTGTCCACCTGATCCATGTCTGGTGGTTTTTGACTAATCTGACTAACCATACTAACATCTTCGCTTTTTTCAGGGTTCCCTGGTTGGTTAGTCATTTTAGTATGGTTAGTGTCATTGTCAGTGGTAATCTTGCGAATCGAGTCATTCTTGCGTCCATTCTTTGGATATTGATTGAGAGTCAAACTTGAATTGTCCGCTCCTTTTTTTGTATTAGCTTTCGACTCATCGATCAAGTTGAACACGCTTTCAATGCTCGCTGGAGCCGTATTTTCTGCCGTTGTGGAAACTATTAACCCCGTGTTCAACTTCTGTCCACTAACCTTTACGTTACATGCATGACCATGATCAGACAACTTTCCCTCGTTACATGAAGGGTCATGGGACACATGTTGAACACGCCTATATCGCTCTCCAGAAAGGTTTATTTTCTGGCTTTCCTGAACATTTACCCCGTGTTCAACTTGCAAATGGCCCTGAGCCTCGACTTCAATATCGGCTTCATTTAACTGACACCCGACAAAGAAATACTCACGGTTTCCACGTGGACCAAGCAGTTTTTTCTGAAAAGTGTACCCGAACCTCTTAACAAAAGTCTGCCTTGACATGGCAGGTATGCCTTTCGATTCAGACCATTCAACGAATCTAGAGTAGGCATCCTTAACGAGTGTCATTGAACCGTCTACAGGTTCAGTTTCCTCCTCAGTGAAATTCTCAACGGGATCGGCAAGCTGATCCAATACCAATGCAGTGGAATCATCTGTCATTTCTCCAGGGAACCGGAAATCGTTATCCATCAGCTTGAAGAGAACTTGCATCAATAGAGTGGCAATTTCGTCTCTTTCGGCGTCCAGTATTTTTCTGTCCAGATCTGGGATAACTCTCCTGGGCCTTTCGTCCCGTGTCTGGACAACAAGCATTCTGGCAACGGCTGGGGGGCTATCCACAGGAATAAAGGGCAGATTACCCAGAAATATGCCTTTTGCTTTGCTCACGTAGTCATGCGCTTCCTTGCCCTTTGGCTCAATGCTTAGGACATCCTTTCCGAACAGGTTGCAGAATGCAGACCATTCCATGATTGTTCCACGCTTGAATTTCCTCTTTGTTTCACTATCCACGAGAAGGTTCTTTCCCTCTATACCCGTGAACTGGAACCTGTCAGAAGTCAGTAACCGGGCAAGGGAAATTGATCCGGAACCCTTTGGCATCAAGCCCTGTAGAACCCTTATATTGGTTCCCTTGCCTATTCTTTCCCTCCCGAGAACAAAGAAAACCTTATGCACCGGCAGATCAGGATAAAAACTGTACGCAAAATACGAGAGGGTCAACGGGATATCCGGCTCATAGAATGTGGTATTCAGCAAACCGGCGAACATCGGGGTATCCTTCAATGTAACACGCCGATCTAGGAGATTTGCGCTCACCTGATATGTAAAAAACAGGTCAGGCGAGAACCCTTCCAGCTTTTTAGTCTTCAGGTTCAGCAAGCCGTTCAAGAACGGAATGTGGCTTGAAGGGTTCATCTCGTCGTACGTGAATGTGGTTCGGCGGACCATTGCCAGTACTTCGTTTATGTCATTTACTGAAGGACCATGATCAAGGCAGTTTCGTAATTTTTCTGCAAGAGGTTTATTTCCCTCCTGTTCTGCCAGTTCCCGCATCTCTTCCCACTGGCGGATATATTCACTGTCCGCCTCCTGCTTGATTTTTTCCTCTGCCCGCTCGTAGATTTTGCCGTTGTAGAAATAGACGTTTTCCCTGTCCGTTCCAATCTCAGGAATTGTCCGGAACCGGTATTTCAGTTTCAGGGATTCATCAATGTGGATAGGCCCGGGGTAAAACAGTTCTTCTTTACTCAATGCAGTTCCCGGAGATCCCTCTGCCTCCTGGTCATTTTTGGGGCCAACAGATGCCCTCCATTTAGCGTTCAGGGTTTTAATTTTGAGGATGTCGAAGTTCTCTTTCATCAGCTTTTGATAAACCTTCTTTTGATAGTCGATCTCGTGCCAGTCCTCACGGGTCAGGTTTTCCTGCTCAATTAATTCGCGAGCCCTTAGATATAAATCCTTTCCGGATAGCTTGGAAAGTTCTTCCTTTATAAGCTGGAGATCATGATGGACAAAACCAGTACCTTTATGTTGCTCATTCGCATGGTTAGAATCGGGGGCAGAATCCCGTAAAACTTTGTCGTCTTTCACCCCTTCTTTCCCCTTTTTTGCCGTCATGGGTTCTTGCGGACCTCCTTCCCATGAGACTTTAAATCTGAACTATCTTTAGCTAGGAGATCTTCTCCGGTTAGCTCCTTCCACAGTTCAAAGACACGTTGCCAGCTCATATTTTTGTCTCCCTGGCTCTTCCGTGTTCATTTAAGAGCTTCCTAACAGTCTCTTCTAATGTGTTCACTCTGAAATCGAATTTAGCTTCATGAAGTAACAAAAGACTGTCTCTGCTGATTGCAATAGTCGTTTTATCTTGCATATACAATATGTAAAGTATAAGTTGTATAAATGATTTGTGCAAACAGTAATATTCACTTACAAATTGTAAGATATACTTGAATTCTATTGATTTAAAGTTTGCCAAATCCGTGCTTTTGAAACTCTATGAAGAAGGCAACAGTCTCAAGACAAATTTGCAGGTCATAGTAAAAAACCTTTATTCATTGGATAAGTTGATACAAGCTCTAAAAGAAGATGGCCTTGTATCAGTGGATACAAAATCCTTTGGAAAGAATATTCAGGAAATATCCTTGACAATCAAAGGTCTCATTGTTGCCGAGAATCTGAAGCACATAGAGGAGCCAAGGGTAACAATTCAGTTTAATGAAAAATATGGTGTTATTCTGAAACTACTCGAAAGTGGTTCAAGCACCTTACGAGAACTTGCTGAATATGATAAAAACGCTCCCGATATCTTGAGAGATTTGGAAAAGGTGAAGTTAGTAAAACAGGAGATCAATAAGAACATGTATCCTCCTAAGAGTTATATATTTCTAACAGACAAAGGTAGGGATGTTGCTAAGAATTTATCAAGAATAGAGAGGAAAATGATAGCCATTCCTGAAGGAATTTATTCGGAAGTTGAGAAAATTGTTGGGATAGATAAATCTCACGCTTCTGTGGAGGAATATGCCAACGAGGCAATCAGGAAAACCATAGAAAAATGGAAGAGAGAACATGCTGTTGGATAAACAAAGGCCGCCTCAAAAAAGAACTTACTTATTCGTCCTTGGACTACGATTTTGAAAATTATATATAAATTAAAGTGGGGAAAAATATGGCTCTAGATGAAGATAAGTTGGAAGACAAAGTGAAATACATAGTAAAATTCCTAAAGGAGAAAAGTGATGAATTAGACAAGAAAATTCTTGCTTACGAAAAGATCCCTTCTGACACATCTAATATTTCTTCTGTACTTAAGTCCCTGAAAGCGGACATAATTAACTTGTCCCTTTTAAACATGATATCTATTTTGTGGCTTTCAGACTTGGAGTCTTATAAGGAAGAAAGAAGCGAAAACATTGAATTACTAAATGGATTGGTAGCTAGCATTATTGAAAAAAACTCTGAACTCGAAAGTTTGTTGAGGCCTGTTCAGGATTACTTCAGAGACTTAGAGTTTCTTAGGTGAGCATCATGGGTAAACTTTATTATGGCGATAACCTGGAAATCATGAGGAATCATATTAGGGACGAATCTGTCGACCTGATTTATCTTGATCCGCCGTTCAATTCGCAATCAAATTATAATGTACTCTTCAAGGAGAAGTCCGGAGAGTTATCCGTATCGCAGATCAAAGCTTTTGGAGATTTCTGGCACTGGGACCTGCAGTCCTCACTGACCTATGACGAGCTGGTGACCGGTGCAAACGTGCCTCAATCGCTGAGCAAGGCAGTAAAAGCCATTGTCGATCTGCTAGGCCAGAATGATCTCTCAGCCTATCTGGTGATGATGGCCATAAGGCTTGTCGAGATGAAAAGAATTCTAAAGAAAACCGGATCAATATACCTTCACTGCGACCCTACGGCGTCCCATTATCTCAAGGTCATTATGGATCAGATCTTCAGGCCTGAAAATTTCAGGAACGAGATCACCTGGCAGAGAACATCGGCTCATAACGATCCAAATAAGTACGGGAATATTGCTGACACCATTCTATTTTACACCAAATCGGACGATTACACATGGAACGTTCAATACACACCATACAGTGAAAAATACATTGAAAATTTTTTCACAAACCAAGATGAAAGAGGAAAATATCAACTGCAACACCTTACTGGACCAGGAAAAACAGAGGGAGAGTCCGGCAAAGCGTGGAAGAATTACAACCCCTCAGATAGGGGCAGGCACTGGGGCATACCTTCGCTGTTAAGGAGAGAACTTAAGATACCGGATGAAGTGGGAATAATAGACGCCCTTGAATTAATGGAGAAGGCTGGCAGGATAGTCTGGTCAAAGAATGGTGTTCCACGCTGGAAGGAATACCTGGCAGACATGCCCGGTGTTCCATTACAGAACATCTGGACTGATATCCCTCCCGTGTCGAGCCAGTCAAACGAGCGTTTGGGATACCCTACACAAAAACCGCTGGCACTTCTTGAGCGCATCATTCAGGCATCATCCAATAAGGGCGATCTGGTTATGGATCCATTCTGCGGTTGCGGAACTGCAATTCATGCAGCGCAGAAGCTTGGAAGAGACTGGATAGGCATTGACATTACTCACCTGGCCATAAATCTCATAAGGAACAGGATCCAGGATGCCTTCAGGATTACGGTGGAAGTGGAGGGAGAACCCAAGGACCTTGAGGGTGCAAAAGCCCTGAAGGAAATCGACGCCTTCCAGTTCCAGTGGTGGGCCTTGTCGCTCATAGGGGCAAGGCCTGTTGGCGATGAAAGGAAGAAAGGATCTGATAGGGGCATCGATGGCGTTATCTATAATCCCAGGGGAAAAGGCCAGCATTATTACGGAATAGTGCAGGTCAAGAGCGGACATGTCAAGTCAGGTGATATAAGGGATTTCCGGGGAACCATCGAGAGGGAGAAAGCTGATTACGGAATATTCATAACTCTTGAGGATCCGTCAGAACCCATGAGATCTGAGGCCCTGGAAGCAGGTTTCATCAAAAATGCCTTTGGAGAGAATATCCAGAGGATCCAGATTGCCACGATTGCCGATCTGCTGAATGGAATAAAGCCGGAGATGCCTGCAAGAGCCAGTGCCTTCGAGGAAGCAGAAAGGGAAACCAGCGGAAAGAATACCCGGGGAGCGAACAGGACGCTCGACGACATGAGCTGATCATGTCATAGGATCCAGCTGGACCTGCATTATATTTATTCTGATAAAAATATATTATAAAATTCCCCTGCCGAGTATATAAACAAAGTCCGAAACATATCCCTTAGTTATGTAAGAGAGCTGAACATTTATATTGACGCCGAGGGAGAGATTCGAACTCCCGATCCACAAGGGAACCAGATCTCAAGTCTGGCGCCGTACCGCTGGGCCACCTCGGCAGAAAATGCTATTTATCTTCTTAACCTGCCGTTTGATCTTATGGAC
>JAJYRT010000227.1 GCA_021793945.1 Thermoplasmata archaeon | reverse complement strand
GGTATTTCACCATGTTTTCCCATGGTTGTGGGAATATGTACCCTGCCATGAAGTGTGTTAATACCGACTTCGTCGGTGCCCTCGAAGCTAAGTATCCCCTGATCATAGACTATGGAACCAAAGTCCCTGAATACATGAAAAACCGTTTTATCCGCCTTATAGGTTTCAACAACCTTTGCTATGACCCTGACTGCAAGCTGTGCAGCAAGACCGAACTTCTCCCTGATGTCCCTGTAGACGATTCTTTGCAAAAAGACCTTGTTGTAGAGCCTCCTTTCAAACGCTATCCCGGAGACAAAGTTACATGCTTCGTTGAATTTGATGAAGGTATCGATGATCGCTTCCCGCTGTTTATCATCTGGAAGCAGCTTTATCTGGAGGGTCTTGAGCACAATATGGCTATAAGAAATCAATGCATAAAAGGGTGCCGCGATTCCTCTTCATCCTGAAATGTTGGAGCTTCCTTGCGACTGGGCTAGTGAAACTCCTGATATCGGATATCGTTTGAGAATCTTTTTATATACATCAAATATGGAAAAAAGAGGACTATTTAATTATCTCATGATAAGCGTGGTCAACAATGTCATTTATTATTCCAAATGCGGTTTTCTGCGCGTCCAGCGAACCAGGTAATGAGAAAATAATTTTACACTGCAGCACGAACATTGATGCATCAGAAAGAATTGCATGAATTTCTTCTCCCGAACTCCTTGCACGAAATGTTTCTCCGAATCCAGTAACTTCCTTCTCTGAAATTTTCCTCAATGTCCTGGATGTGAGGTCCTTCCTGCCTAGTCCAGTTCCGCCAATGAATATGAAAACGTCCACATTTGAACTGTTCTCCTCCAACACACCGGCAATGATCTTTTCACTGTTGGGAACGAGGCAGCGGGTTGCGGTCCTACCTGAAGAGTGAAGGTATTCCAGCATCCTGTCTCCTGATTCATCTGTGGACTCTGTTCTTGTATCTGAGACTGTTATCACAAGAAACCGGAGATTGTATCTATCATCTGTCGAATGACGCATCGAGTGCCACCTTCTCCTTTCTGTCGACCTTCACGTATCGGATCTGGGTTTCCGGATACTGGCCGTTTTCATCCTTCTCAAGATATTTTACCATGTCCCAAATTGTAAGAAGGGATGCCTGAACGCATGATATAGCTTCCATCTCAACCCCCGTCTTATATACTGCTTTGACTGAGCACCTGACCTTTATACTGTCTCTTTGTGTATTGAATTCCAGATTTACCGAGGAAATGGGAATCTGATGGCAGTACGGAATGGTGTCCCATGTTCTCTTGGCTGCCTGCATCCCCGCTATCCTTGCTGTTTCAATAACGTCACCTTTCTTTGTTTCTTTCCTGTTTATTGTATCTAAAGTGGATTCCTTCAGCTTTATTTCTCCGGAAGCAGTGGCAGTTCTTTCAACAACATCCTTGGAGGAAATGTCTATCATGACTGGTTATATTGCGGTATTGATAAATACGTTATGTATGCATTCTGTCCTTCTTCAGTGACGCCTAAAATTTAATTCGACCATGCGATCCCGTCTCCATGACCGATGTACTTCTTCTTCATGGCGGAGTAGGATCAGATTCTGCAATCAACCCTAAACTGGACAACTTTGCCCGTGAAGCTTTCAATGGTAATTCCCTCGACTCAACGGTGATGGCTGTGTCCCTTATGGAGAATGATGAGACATTCAATGCCGGCACCGGATCTGTCATGCGAATCGACGGATCAATCCAGATGGATGCTTCAGTGATGGTACCTGGAAAATTCGGGGCAGTGATTTCCATAGAAAGGGTGAGGAATCCGATAATTGTTGCCAGGGAAGTCATGGAGAAGTCACCACATGTGATCATAGCTGGCGATGGTGCCACTAAATTTGCCAGAATGATGGGACACCAGGAGTACGATCCATCTACTGAGAAAGCAAGAATGAGGCTCCAGAAAGTCATAGAAGAATTGAAGGGCCATCAATCAGATGATGAGGGGAACAGACTGTTCCTGCTTTCAACTGCGGGGGAAGCCCATGACACTGTCGGGGCGGTTGCAAGGATCGGTGGGATGTTTGCTGCCGCAGTATCTACCGGGGGATCTTCTCCAATGATGCGAGGCAGGGTTGGAGATTGCCCAATACCGGGATCTGGTATCTTCGCGGGAGATAACGGTGCCGTAGTAGCAACAGGCATAGGGGAGGAGATCATAAGGAGACACCTATGCTTCGGCATTTATTCCAGGATAGGTGAGAAACCATTGCAGAAGATAATGGACGAAGAGATTTCAAGGTTCGGATCTATCGCAGTTGGCGCGATAGCGGTTTCCAGAGATGAATTTGCCCACTCCGCAAACAAGGACATGGCAACGGGATTGCATCTCAGATAAATTCCGGTATTCAATAAGGAGCGGATAGCTGGTTAAGGTTTATATCTCTCATTATTATGATATGTGCAATGGAATTCGAAAAGATAAGGACTATGCATTTCCCACGAGACATCTTTGTGGGGCATAATGCGAT
>JAJYRT010000226.1 GCA_021793945.1 Thermoplasmata archaeon | reverse complement strand
AGGCTCAAAGACAGGCGGAAGGGCACTCCTCCGCCGTATAAGGAGAAGTGAAAGAAAATGGAAATCATAAATATGGGTGGACAGATTTCATCTGCCGATTTTGGACAATTTTCAGTTGGCGTTTACACCTCTCGAAGTCGATTCGGTCAGATATGCCGGTTAAGGGATCACCCAGGGATTCAATTTCCTTGTAGAGTTCAGATAATCCTGTGTGGTAAAGGTTCACGATATTAGATCATGAGGTCATGAAAAAGGGTTTCGGTGGGAGTTTTTGGAAATCCTCGTAATATTACACAGTATTGGTAATATATATAGAGATCTTTCGCAATATGTTGTGGATGGCACGAAATAAGCATTTCATGGGGATTAAAGTGTGATAAAAAGTGATCCCTATTGCGCAAAAACGCGGAGTTAAGGATTAATTTTCTATTTTTCGAATCTTTTCATTCTAAATCCTCTCAAATTTACTTTTTTCTTTTCAGTATGGACACACCACCTATGATTGCAGCGACAGCAACAACTGCACCAATCAAACCATATAGCTCAAGGCCTGAAAGACCAGAGGAATTAGGGCTTGTCCTAATACTAAAGGAAATGGTCTGAACTTCACTTGATCCATCAACAGTAAACGATGCACTTGGAGTATTAAAGTTGCTTGCGGATGTACTAGCTTTGTAAGAAAATGTCCCATTTGGAAGATAAAATGCGTACAGAGATAGGAAGATTGGACCGGAATTGTGATTTGATATATTTACGAACCAGACCGCTCCAGAAGGAAGACCAGTTTCCTTGAATATAACAGAAAGGAGTTGGGGTGCGTGGAGAATTACTTCGGTTTCACCTGTATTCCATTCTCCAACATAGATATTACCTGTTGATCCATCGTACGTGATCGCGTTGGGATCGCCAGGTGCAGAGAGGTTCCCCACAACCGTGTTCGTTGTGCCGTTTATTTCAGAAAGGCTGTCAGAACCGGAGTTTACTACAAGTTCTGAAAAATTGACGCCGTCCGGAATGTAGGCTATCCCTTCTGGGGTTTCACCTACGACCACAGAGGTCACAACGGAGTTCGTGATTGTATTTATTACAGTCACATTGTTCGATCCTGTGTTCACCACGTATACGTAGTTGTTGGAGTAGTCATACGACAACTGGAAGCCATAGGTACCATCATAGGATCCGACATTTACTGATTTGACAACTTTGTTTGTATTACCGCTTATGATGCTTACATTATCCGATCCTGTATTTGCTACGTAAACATAATTACCGTCTAAAGCATAGGTTTCAGCCATTGGACTTGAACCGACATCAACAGAAGATATTACCTTGTTAGTACCTGGGTTTATGACCGACACATTATTTGAACCGGTATTCGCCACGTAAACATATCCATTCGATAGATCATAGACTACCCCGAATGGATAAGTGCCTACTGTTATAGAGCCTAAAACGCTGTTATTATTTCCGTTTATAACCGAGACATTAGAACCAGCGAAATTACTGACATACAAATATCCATTATTATAATCAAGTGTAATTTGTTCCGGTTCTGATCCTACATTAATTGATGTAATGTACTGATTTGTCGTGCCATTGAATACCGTTATGTTGTCAGAGTCCCTGTGCGGGATATATATATTGCCATTAAGAGGATCCCAGACAGGAAAATCTGGGGTGCCTCCTACTGAAAATGAATAACCGGAGCTGGAATATCCTGATGAACCAAAATGGACTGAATCCAGTTCAGAATTTTTTAACTCAGCGTGGTTAAATTGACCAAAATCGAAATTATTATTTTTCTGAATGAAATCTGTTGAAGATATAGTGTTAACGTTCTGTGCATATAAATTTGCTCCATTCCTATCGGATGGAGTTTTTTCCAAAACTATGGCGCCTACCGCAAGTATAGAGGTCGCCATCAATAAGGCAACTGTCAGAGCCAATAGTTTATTATTCATGTGGTGGATTAAATAAGTAGAGTACAAAAATTTTTCTGGAGGATTTCCAAAAACTCCCACCGAAACCTCTTTTCATGGCCTCATGATCAAATGCCATGAATCTGCTGCAGTCCAGTTTCCCTGAATGGTACAAAGAAATTGAATCCCTCGGTGATCCCTTAACCGGCATATCTGACCGAATCGACTTCGAGAGGATCAGGCCAATCCTCTCCTCTTTGCATGAGAATGACACGGAGAAGGGTGGAAGACCCAATTATGATCCGGTGCTTATGGTGAAAATATTGCTGCTTCAGCAATGGTATTCTCTTTCAGATCCACAGATAGAAAGGGAGATCCGTGACAGGATATCATTCATGAATTTCCTGGGATATCCTGAGAAGCTTCCTGATCGTAACACAATATGGCATTTCCGTGAACGATTATCAAAAACAGGAAAGGATCGCCTTGTCTTCAATGAAATAAGAGACCAGATCATGGCCAAAAGGATCCGCATCAGGAAAGGCACCATGCAGGACGCAACATTCATTGAATCCGATCGTGGTGAGTATGGCAAGTCCAGGG
>JAJYRT010000225.1 GCA_021793945.1 Thermoplasmata archaeon | reverse complement strand
CATCTCCTCGGCAGAGAGTTTTCTCCTATTTCCCACTTCGCTCCTGAAGGTTTCGAAGATGTCGTTGAGGAGAGCCTGGTATCTTTTTCTTTCTTCCTCGTCCATGGCCCTGAAAGGTGAAAGCATGTCCTTGTGCTCCCCAACCTTCATGATTGATACTTCAACGCCAATTTTCCTCAGCATTCCCGAGACGTTAGGCATCATGCTGATCACCCCTATGGAACCGATGAGCGAGGTGCGCATGCAGTATATCTTGCCCGCAGCGCACGCCATCCAGTACGCACCCGATGCTGCCATGCTCTCCACGTACGCGTTCACAGGCTTGGCCTCTGATATCTCAAGAATCTTGTTGTAGAGAATCTCTGTCGCGTTTGCATCCCCTCCACCAGAATCTATTGTCAGGATCAAGCCCCTTGCCTTTCTCGACTTTTTCACAAAATCCAGGGCCGGAATATATTCTGCAGCCTTCTGTCTGGTTATCCTGCCCCTGAACTCTATCTCAGCTATGAACATGATTTCACAGGGCATCCGGAAATTTATAGATTTGCAAACATTTACATTTAACGTCTGAGGAATGTTTATATATAATATGTTATTATAACACGCAATGAGAAAGGTGTTGGTTTTTATGCTGGCCGTTATAGCAGTCTTGGCATTCTCGATTCCAGTGGCAGTATACCTGCACGATCATCAACAACAATCGAGTACCGGTCCTGAAATACAGCTTAATGTCAAATTCATATCCGGTTCTATCCCTTCTGTTGCTTCACAGTTCAATTCTTATAATTACTCAAACGTCTCTGCCGCAATATTCTCCCCGGTTCCGGAGTCCCTCAGCTTGGATTCTTCCCATAACCTTTCAGGCTTTAACCAGACTTCTAATCCATATGAAGTGAGACTCTTTGAGGGAAATGCGAATGCAGATGGCTCTGTGCTTGGATACCTGAACGCTAATTTTTTTAACGTATCAAGGCAGTGGCAGAAATATGCATCAAACGGCACTGAAAACGTATCGCTATCCCTGCTCGCTTCTTATTCATATGCAAAAAATGGCAGCTTTTATGTCTATACGTATTACAATAACATACCATACAACCCGTTTTCACAATTTTTCAGTCCCGGGGTTGGATACCAGTTCAATACGAGCATATACTTCAACACGCAGGAACCGTCTGCAGTGATCCCCATCAATTCCTCCAATGTCGTAAACATGACACAGCCCTATGTCAGGATAGGTGGCGGGGGGAATAACTGCAACACGCAGTATACCACGGTCTATGACAAGACAATGAGCGCACCCATGCCCCTGATGTCGGCAAGCCTGAACCTTCCATCCAGTTCAGAGCTTAACTACGGCTTTGATCAGTTTTCAGGATCTCTTGAATTCTCCTTCAACAGCGCTTCCAAAAACACACTGGAGAGTTACGTCCAGACGTCCGCATCTCCTTCATGGAGCGGAACTGATAGCAGTTTCTCCGCCACGGCTGCGAGTATGAATGCTTACCCCACTTCCAATGAGAATGTCAGCATGATTTACATGCCCGGCGTCTCCATACACGTCGTCGCAACCGACATACTTTACGAATACACTGACGGTTCTACTTGCGCATATATAAATGGTGGAACTACCACGTCCATATCCGTAACGGGAGTCGGCAGCAGCGATTTCGATCCGAACGAGATATTCATGTCCAATGTTGCTAACTCACAGTACTGGTACGCCATCTTCGGTGCACTGGGGATGAGCGAAACCGGTAGCAGGACGCTTTCTCCGGGACAGACCACGTCGAACTGGCAGTTCAGTGCCGATGCAGCCGGCTACACAAATGCGGCCGATGCTGAGACCAGCGCGGTCAATGCTGCCTCGGTCATGGTGGCATCCCTTGGCGTTGAACTCGCAATCGGAACCGCAGCCGGAGTAATCCCGGGAGCCGACAGCGCCATTGATGCTGTAGCCCTGGTGAATGATGCTCTTGCGGGTGCTTCACTCACTCTCGCAATAATATCTGCATTCTCCTCCATAAGCTACTCGACGAGCCTGCAGATGAGTTACAACAGCATGAACATTGGGAATGCAGCTCTGGGAGGTACGTCCGGCAGCACCCTCACCGTAAATACATACCAGGCTTCCACGCACAGTGAAATAATAGTGAACGGAAACGTATATGAGATGAACATGCCAATGACCTATATTATTGGCATTCCATAATTTTTCAGGCTGAGTTCCCTCCCTATGAAAGGCCCATGTAAGCTTCGGGAAAGCGACTAACATTGTGCGAGATAGCCCGATGTCTTTCATCAGGCTGCCTTTATTACATAAATATATCCCTTAGATTTGAGGTCAATGTTTATTTACATAAGCGGCAATACAAAAGGGAACCGGGAAGAGGTTCTGAGAGTTGATTCATGATGCAGAATGATCCAGCTGATGCAGGAAAAGAATTGAACAGCGACCTTAACGTGATATTCAAGCCCAAGACTGTGGCTGTGATAGGAGCCTCAAGAGACCCTGACAAGATAGGTTACCAGATTGTGCTGAATCTCAAGGATGG
>JAJYRT010000224.1 GCA_021793945.1 Thermoplasmata archaeon | reverse complement strand
CCTGTTATTGATACGTTCCTGTTGCCCTTGTGCTCTATGTAGTCCCTGAGATTCGTTGCTTTAGGGGAGCATTCCTCTCTCCTGAACTTCCCTCTTTCCACATCCGGTATGATGCTGTACGCAAGCGCAGTGTGGCCTGCAAAGCGTCTCAGTCTCCTTGAGATGTCATAAAACAGTTTCTGCTCATTCCTCAGCGGTAGCTCTATGAGTGGCTTTGATAACATGCGTCTTGCATTTATAAGCTCCGAAAAGCCATATTCTCTCATAAGCGTATCTTGGCTTTCTAAATATTTATTCATATTCCGCTACCTTCTTATTACGTATCGCCTGTGAAGGTTGAGCGTTATGGTGTGGTGTTCCACTTTTACTGTATGGGTTTCTATCAGATACACGAGGATTATGACGCCGATAACGACAGCGAGAATTATGCTGTATTCGAGGCCGAGGGCAAGGTAGATCAGGTATGCCGGAATACCGAATATTAACGCGAAAATGAAGATGTATGCGATACAAACAAGAGTGCAATATAGCAGGACAAGTGCTCCCACGAAGGAAAGCACGAAGCTCATCACTCCTATTGTCTCGTAGAATATGTTACCGGACATCGTCATGGCGAAAAGGAGGGGCCAGAGGCCCTGCCATACCATGCCCGTCAGGAAGATCGCAACCGAGATGATCAGGAGCCCGAAGGTGAATGCATCATCGTCCATGATTACCTCTGTGCCCTGAATCTCCTGTTCGGAGTTAGCGTTGCAGATATCGAGGACTCCTCGCGCTTGAAGATCAATCCGCGCCTCGTTATCACGAGATCCATCCTCAATACAGGATTGCTCTCGTATTCCACGTAGCTGATGTCTGGATTCCGCTCCATGAACTCCCGAATTGCTGCGATCTGCTTTCGGTCCTCAAGCTCGTAACGGTTAACAGTATTGTCGATAATCGTTTCCTGCAATCTCTCAAGAGTGCCTTTCTTTTCTGGCTTTGCTACATCGTATCTCACTATCTCAGGCGTGGAACCCTCAAAATATTCAGGTTCATTGCCGTTCACAACAATTTTTCTCACTTTATTCATTTCCATTCCTTTTCTTGTTTTCTAAAACGGAGAGCCACGTCTGTGTCTTTGCCAAGAGTTCAGATATTGTGACAATGTCTGGTTCTAACAGCAGTATCTTAGTGAGTGGGCTCCTAGGGAATCTGGTTGAAAATCCTTGTTTCAAGTCTATCAGAGAAACTCGCCTGTCTCTGGTTATATTTCTAAGGCTCTCCATTCCGATCAAGATATACTTAAATTCCAATTACAAATCATGGTCTTTAAATATGGAACTCACAGGCGTACCAATGAGGGTGTCCTGTCTACACTGCCAACAGATAGTTGATGCGATGATCCGGTGCTATAGCGAGACAGACTTTTCACAGTTTCATAATATGTTGGAGACACCAGCTTTCGAGCAGGAAAGAATCATTGAGATGTTTGGGCACAAGAGATCAGGAAAAGAGACGCAGATTAAGATTCCAAATAGAAAGATTCTTGCGTATTCTACAGTAGTTGATCACATAAATGAGATGAAGAAAAATGGATATCTGGAAGAAATTTATGACGCTAAGAACGATGTTACTTTGCTCGCTCTTAACGAGTCGAGAATCTTGTGTAATTACATAAAGAGTAATGGCTCTGTTCCCGAGGAGATGTATAATTTTCAGACCCAAATAATATGGGATTTTATAACATCAATAGAGGACTGGAAAGATTATCTCAAGAAGAAATGCCAACACTGTGGGAAGAATGTAAAACCGGAATTGCATATAGGAAAAGAGGTGATTACGAACAAGGGAAAATACACTCTCAAGGAGACGGGTGAACTGATCTGGAAATGCGGCACCCATTTCAGGGATTCAAAGAAACTTGTCCACATGAAGAAGATTGATACATATTTTAGGTAGACGGTCTAATTCGGGGCGACGTTTTTATTAGAATGGCATTTTCATTATAGCTTTTCCGTTGGGCAGGACTGCCTGAAACCGGATTGTAATGTTTAGACACATTAAAAATTATGTTGAGTTTTTCTCGTCCTTAATCTTCACGTCGCTTGGAGAAATAGATAATGCAACAAAGTGAGCACTGTTTCCCACAGCATATGCTATGTCAAACAGATATAGATAATCCGAAACATTCTTTGTGTAAAATGCAAAGATATTGATAGTCAGCGTAACAAATGAGACAAAAAAGACAAGAAAGATGTGATAGTGATATTTATTCAGCAATTAAATGCACGACCCCTTAATTCCCACGCGAACACTTTATTTCCCCTTTTTGTGGAATATCTCACTGCCTCTCTTTTGCAACTTTCGGCTTCTGGCCCCTAGTATTGCGCCGATTGCCAACAAGACTAAGGAGATCAGGAAAGCAAGACCTCCGTACAGAAAACTGTAAGCCAAAACTGTTCCATTAGTATGAAAAATAGAACCAATTGCCAACACGATCAAAGATACGATGAACATGAATGTACCAATTGTCATTGTCCGGTTTACTGGATGAAATCTAACCATTTTACCACATCATTTATAATCATTCTTGAATTT
>JAJYRT010000223.1 GCA_021793945.1 Thermoplasmata archaeon | reverse complement strand
CCGGAATAGTCGTGATAATGGCTGCATCAGGAATAATTCTTTCCGTGTTTTCTAGAGGTATATATGCAGGCAGCAGCTATGATCAATTTGGCATGATGGGTGGCTATGGATACAATGGAATCGGTGTTTTCATGCCAATTATTTGGGGCGTATCAGTGATATTTGCAGTGATATTCATATTCTTCATATTAGAGATCCTTCGCAACCCTCAACATTCATCGACAAACAGCATTGAAGCAATAGAAATAGCCAAGCAGAGGCTTGCCAGTGGCGAAGTATCAGAAGAGGAATATGAACAGATCATCAAGACCATGAGGAAATAGGTGCATGAATGAACAGGTACGGATTTATCGGAATTGCTGTTGTCTTGTTGATCACGGTGCTGCTGATATTTTCAGCCGTGTATTTATGGGGTGGATTCGCGGGAGGCGGCCATGAGGATTATGGCTTTTTGGATCAGTCAGAACTGTCGACAATCGACATAGCTTCACCCGGCGTTCATGTCTATCAGGAAAGCTCAACGGTTTTTGTCAATGGTTCAGTTCATCTGACTGTGATGGCTGGCCCAATGAACGCATCCAGCATGTACAGTTTCGAAATACTGGGGATAATCAACCCTGAAATCCAAATAACCCCGGGATCTGATATTCAATTCACCGTTGTCAATATTGACAACGACTCGTATCACAACTTTGTGTTAAGTACAGCAGGACCACCATATCCAGACTTTCCTGGAATGGAAATGATGTCAGGCAGTTCTGGCGGATATGGATATGTCTCCATGATGGGCTATCTCCCACCTGAAAACAACGGATTATATGCATACACGAACATAAGTTACAATTTTTCCTCTGCCGGCATATACTGGTACCTGTGTACATATCCTAGTCATGCTCAGGATGGTATGTTTGGAAAGATAGTAGTTACATGAGTGTGGGATCGTGGATCATAGTCGGGAATAGGGTTATTTAATGTATTCCTTACCTATGGTTTCCCTGGCAATTATCATCTTCATTATTTCCCTGGAACCCTCTGCAAGCTGGAATGATCGTACCCCTCTTAACGCCCACTCTTCAGGGCAGTCCTTGGAGTATCCAAAGGCTCCCTGCCACTGCAGTGCGTCGCTGATCGCGTCAAACGCCCACGTGGTCGATATGAGTTTTGCAACTGCAATCTGTTTGCTGACATGGAATCTGGTGAATCTGCCGTATTTCTGCTCCTGGTCATAGGTCCATAGTGCCTTGTATCCCATCATCAGTGCCGCTTCCATCTTTGCGACGTCATCGGCAACCTGGAACTGCAGTCCCTGAAATTTTGCAATCTCGCTGCCAAACGCCTTTCTTGATTTCATGTATTCTACTCCGTTATTGATTGAGGAAAGTGCGGCTCCTGCACTTATCACTGCTATGAGCCCTCTCGCAAACTCAAAACCCTCATGTATGATCTTGAAACCACCATTCTCCTTTCCAAGGAGATGTTTTGCAGTAAGCTCTATGCCGGAAAACCTGAAGCTGCCCCATGAGGACCCTTCCCTGCCCATT
This sequence comes from Thermoplasmata archaeon, assembly GCA_021793945.1. The sequence continues at coordinate 1,046 of JAJYRT010000223.1, read as the reverse complement.
TCCTCTGTGTATGATATGTCCAGCCGGTCACTGTATGGCAGATAGAATAGCGAAACTCCTCCAGTACCCTTGCTAGGGTCTGTCTTAGCCACGGTGACAAAGCCTCCCGATCTTTCCTTTATGTCCCTTATAAGAGAAATGAATGCCTTTTCACCCTCCAGGACATATTTGCTTCCGTTCTTCTTAGCCACCGTGGTCATTGATCCTATATCTGATCCGAAATTCGGTTCAGTTGAGGCAATCCCGACTATTGATTTTCCCTTTGCAACATCGGGTAGAATTTCGGATTTGAGTTCGTTGGTTCCGTACTTGTTGATAAGATTCGTCCATGCATTGTCTACGAGGAAAAGAACAGGTATGGACATTGTCGGATCTGCCTTTGCGATCTCTTCCGCAACTATGCCCGTGGTCATGGCATCTGCTCCGAGTCCGCCATATTCCTCAGAAGCCGTCATACCCATGAGATTCATCCTTGCAAGACCCTTGAATATTTCATCCGGTATTTTTCTGGTCTTAATCATCTCCCTGATCTTCGGAGCAATTTCACGTTTGGCAAACTCCCTGACAGACGACCTGAGGTTTTCCTGATCTTCGCTGAATGAAAAATCCATAATTATCAATTGGCTATGCCAAAAGCGTATAATTGATTATTGCACACATGATTTCCTCGGAGAAGTGGCAAATTATAGCGATATTAATTTAATCTCTCAAAACATCATGTTTCCATGGCAGAATTCATATGTTATTCATGCAAGAAGCTTGTTGTCACTGGGGAGAAATTCACATTTACGAAGAGTGGAGCTGTGCATTTTGACTGCTTTATATCCGAGAAGCGCAGGAACATATCGGATGACAAGGTCCAGAAACTCAGAATCCTGAGCAGCGTACTTGAGTCTGAACTTGATCATCTCCTTAATTTACTTGGAGCCAGATCCAGCGAATCAGAGGAATACAAAGAAGAGATGAGGATAAAGTACAAGGAGATCGAGAAAGCGGCCGGGGAAACAACCTCGCTTATCAGCAAACTCTAGAGTTTTCTTTTTTTT
>JAJYRT010000222.1 GCA_021793945.1 Thermoplasmata archaeon | reverse complement strand
AGGAAGGAGATCCTTGACATTCAGGAATCGATAAGATACCTGATGGCTCTAAAGAAAAGCAATCGGGACAACAACTGGACTGAAACTATCATAAGGTATTCACTGAAGCTTCAGAACAAGCTATTAGCCAGGTATCAGAAGATATACGGTGAATTTCCCTTTGAAATCGTGGAGCCGGCACAATGAAGCTCCGGGATATAAACATCAAAATCCCAATGAAGTTTGATTCCTTGGGAAATCCCATTATCACTGAAAACGAAAGGGAAGCACTTGGGCTAGTAAAAACCAGCAGGCCAGATCCCAGATTCTGGTACAGGTTCGAATGCAGGAACTGCGGTAACATCTCGAAAGCAAGAGCAAGACCTGACAGAGCGAAGTACTGCAATAAGTGCAAATCACTTTCTGTGAAGCGTGAAAGGCTTGGAAACGGAAAGAGGGGAGGATCACATCAGAAGAAATCTGTTTCCACGAAAAGCAGGCCTTCTATCGCACAAATCTCTATTCACCTGAATAACAGGAGAAAGGACCTCATTGAGGCATACAACAGAGATCCTGGCCACAGGATCGATCTGGAGGTTGATGCTTGATGTGTTCAGAATGTTTTGAAGTCCTGAACTGCCAGTGCAGATTCTGTGAATTTGAAGCAGTCCTTAAGGATGAAGAGCTTAAGGCAAACTATCAGGGATGCCCAGACTGTGGGCATACGCCGTTGGGATTTTACAATCTTGAGCCTTGGGAAAAGAAGAACCAGGAATCACCAGAATATATTGAGATAGTTCTGGAGGTCACAGAATGATGTCCATAGAGCAGCCATCTTCTTTGGAAGAATTCAGGAAGCTACTGAAAGAATACTCCCAGTATTCAGTGAATCTCAAGAACTGGCTTTATGAAGATCTCACTTCGATCATGGGGCAATCACCGCCGGGCTGGTTCTTTGAGTTGGTCTACAAGGACGCACATTCTCCATTGATATACTGGATGAAGGATAAACCGGGAATCAAAGCAGAAACTGATACCAGTGATTCAGAAAACCAGGATGAAACCCTAGATGATCTGATTTCCGATTTCTCTCTTCAAAGGGAAGGTCCACTCATAAGGATTGGAAGTCCAATCAGCTCAGCCCAGTTACAGGACCTCAAAGCAAGAATGCTGAACCTGAATTATGAATTTCTTGAACAGAAGGGTGTATTCAGGCCTAAATGGAATGGGTTGAAGAAATGAGGCCAGTAATACATCTCAGAAAACTCTGGGCAATCATTGTTATTGGAGGTATATTGGGTTCGGGCATCACCATAACCAACCAGCCCCTATCCCTCAGTGAAACACTAAATTTCAGCCTATTTTCGGCAATAGAAGGCTCCATTCTCCTTGGTCTTGGCTATCTTCTCTTCTTATACATCCTGGAGAATCATTTCTCTGTCAGGAGGGCCAAGAAATGACCCTGCATCTGTGAACATGTCAAGGCAGAACACCTTCTAACTGGCCAATGCTATCAATGTGAATGCCCAAGATATCAGCTGGACATTGAGGCAGACAGGGAGTTCATTCAAAACAAGTTAAAAGACCGAACTAAAAGGAGGTACGGCGGAAATTGATAGTGGATGAAGAAAAGCTTATCAAGGCATTGCGTGAGTTCAAGGTACAGCTTCTACCAACAAACTCACCTGAAACCATAAGAAGAAATGTTTCAAGGGTTGCAATGTTCGCAAGAAGGGGCATGGACCCTTTCAATATCGATGAAACCTGGCTTTGGGAGTATTGTGCGTCTCAGCTTGAAGCCTCAAAGAAGAAGAATAGTATGAGAATTGAGATGAATGATCTTGCCAGATGGGTAGATTTTACCGGTCAAACAGTCAGGATACCAAAGTTCAAGAGAGAGGCAGAACAGGATCCATGGTTTCCAAGTGAGCAGGAATACAAGGAAGTCCTGAGAACTTGCAGTTTGAAGTTCAAAGAGAGTTTAAGAGACTATCTTAGGGAACCAGCTCATCGGAGGAAGTGGTTCAAGACTGCATTGATTATCAGGGTCCTTGCAGAAGGTGGAATGAGGGTATCCGAATTGCTCAAAATGAACCTTGACGAAAGAAGAGAAAAGGGATACTTCATTCGATCATCAAAGGGTGAAAAGGACAGATTTGTAGCATTATCCCCGTCTACACTGGAAATGATTGACAGGTATGTCAAAGAATTCAGGGAAAACACAGATATGAAGGCACTCTGGACCGGGGAATATGGAAGATTAAAGCCCGCCGTGATCAGGAAACTGGTAAAGGAGGCGGGCATTGCTGCTGGAGTGGCACAACTGCATCCACATGCCATGAGGCACTACTGTGCAACTAGACTGCTTAAAATGGGCGTGGACATGAGAAAGGTGCAGATCCATCTTGGCCATGGTTCCATAAAGAGCACTCAGAGATACACGCATATGTTGAGTTCAGACGTACAGGGTGAAATATATGATTTATACACAGGGGTTCAGGAACATGATTTTTTCGAATATGAGGAGGCAATAGCCATATGAAAGGAAAAATAGAAGTTTTAGAAGTGCAGGAAGGAAGGATTAGAACTGAGTGGGGCCGACCGGATTT
>JAJYRT010000221.1 GCA_021793945.1 Thermoplasmata archaeon | reverse complement strand
TATCACATACAGGAGCTTACTCTGGAAAACAGGTCATCGATATTCATAAATCCAATAGGAATTGATGTAAAGTCCTCTTCATCGATCATAAAAAAATTGACGCGAACCGGTAACATCCCTGAACCGATACGCATCGCAAATATAGTTGCTTCTGCCTTGTGGAAATGAATAAAATGTCTGGAATGTTTACTCCCTGTACATTCCCATGTCGAGTTCAGGAACAGCCTGCTTTTTTATCTCCGGCAGCTTGCTCATGACTTCGTCCAGTTTTTCTTCCTCTACTGGTATGTACTTCATCTTTCCCAGTGACATATGATACGAACCTGGGCAGAGAGATCCCTCCTTCACAATAATTGCATCCGCCTTCAGTGTCAGGATTGCAGCCATTGCGCGCTCCTTTCCGCCATATGGAGATCCGAAGCCAGGGTTCTCGTATTCCTTCATTTCCTTTGTTTCGTCATCTATCTGAAAAATGGAACTTCCATATTCCAGTGGAGTGAACATGTTTTCCTCGTCTACTACAGCTACAATTTTCATATGAAAATAAGGCAATTCCTCCATTTAATATGAATGTCAGGCATAACACTACAGAAAAATAATGAGTGAGATGTTGAAATCAGTAATAATCGGACAGTTCAACAGAGAATTTGGGTATGCTGATTCCCGACCCAGCTTCCACGTGACCGATTTCCTTGATTGATACCCTGCTCTTCAGGGTGTTTATGAAATCAAGCCTGCTTTCAGGATCTATGACAACGACGAAACCTGTTCCCATGTTAAAAGTTTCGTACATCTGATCATACTTTAGATCACCAAGGCTCATCAGCTGATTGAATACGTTTGGAGGGTCAACAGGGTCCTCAATGACGTAGTGCATATCCTTCATCCTTGGAAGGTTTTTGAACCCCCCTCCGGTGATGTTCGCCATACCGTGTATATTGACGATGTTGAGGATGTCAAGGATCTCCCTCACGTACATTCTCGTTGGTTCAAGCAGGACATCCACAGTTTTTTTGGTGTCGCCAGGAAATATGTCGTTCAGGCCGATATTGTTTTCAGCTAGTATGTGCCTGACCGTGGTAAAGCCGTTTGAATGTAGCCCGCTGCTTTGAAGAGAGAATATGAGGTCCCCTGGCCGGATGTTCTCCCCGTTTACTATCTGGCTTTTCTGCACTATGCCGAACACGGTGCCTGAAATGTCTGTACCTCTGATCAGGTCCGGTATAATTGCTGTCTCACCGCCGACAATTGTGATGTTTGATATCTGGGCGCCCACATTGAACCCTGTGCCCAGCTGCCTTGCCATTTCCGCGCTGGATTCCCTGAGAGCTATATAATCAACCATGGCTATTGGTTCCGCACCCACAGTTATCGCGTCATTTACGTTCATTGCGATGCAATCAATACCCATGGTGTCCCACCTATTTGCCTCCTCTGCTATCATTACCTTCGTCCCGACGCCGTCGTTGTTAATTGAAACTGCAAAATTCCCCAGATCTATCAGGGAAGTAAAACCTCCGAAACTGCCGATCGTCTTGAAGTCCTCCCTCTTGAACTTCAACTGCCTGATGAATGAGTTTACGAATTCTCCCTGTGCTTTTCTATTGATAATTCCGTTGTTGACTATGGGCATAACACGCATATCGCATCATTAGTTAAATCTTTATCACTCACCGGATTTCCGCTGAAATAAGTTCAGGTAGCGGGAAACCTACAGATAATTTAAATATATTCATAGGAATATCGAGACGGTGATAATTTGGTAAAAGTTGAAACGCTGGATTACAAGCCCAAGCCCATAGAAGAGAATTTTATGGATGACACTGAAAACTACCCAGTCACTGGCAAACACCATGATCATGAGGTCCGCGGAGAGGGAAAGAAGCGAACAGACGCCGAAGGAAAGTCTATGCCCATAAGCCTTGGTATCCATGGAACAAAAGTGGCAGTGGACTGGGATGCGTGCGTTGCTGACGGAGCCTGCATGGATGTCTGCCCAGTTAGCCTTTATGAGTGGGAACTCAACCCTGGCCAGATGGGAACTGGAAATGACAAGGATATATCCAAGGACAAGGCACTGTATGCAAAGTACAGAACGGACAAATGTGATCCTGTAAGGGAAAACGAGTGCATATTCTGTATGGCTTGCGAGAGTGTGTGCCCAACGAGAGCCATCAAGATCACGCCATAAACCAAATATTTTTACTTTTTGAATGGACAAATTGTAATTGACCCCGATACATAATGGTTTTTTGGAAAAGAATTAAGAGACTGGGCAATATCTATAGTGCAAGTATAGCCCCGTGGTGTAGAGGCCAAGCATATCGGACTTTGGATCCGACGACGGCAGTTCAAATCTGCCCGGGGCTGTGGTGATAAGATGATAAGAATCGTTGGCAGGAAGAAGGAGACATTTCCAATCACGGGACCGGCAACCATCGGTGCAGTGGTGAAAGAACTCAAGTTGCATGAAAACTCCTACATCACGTTAAAGAACGGAATACCTGTCACGTCCGATGAACCTGTCTCCGTGAATGACGAAATTGTATTCATGGAGGTATTTTCCGGAGGATAATCAGGTTATCCTCTTTGAATAGAACTTATCCATGACGTCAAACCTTGTGCTTCC
>JAJYRT010000220.1 GCA_021793945.1 Thermoplasmata archaeon | reverse complement strand
GTACATCACAGCCCTTGGGCCACCTTTAACCGAAGCCCTTATGGTAACTGCCAGCAGGAATGAGGATAGAATAAGCGATATGCCGACTATTATGATTTCAAACGACAGAATCATTGGATCCAACCTACCTGAACGTCAATGCGTATCCCATCCGGTTCATCTCCTTCCTGATAGTTTCCCTGTTCTTCCTGTCCCCTATTATCTTTGTAACCTCAATAATCTTTCCCTTCTTCTTCCCGGTAAAGGCCGTTACAAGTTCTCCCATATAGAGGTAGAAGTAGTTCCGCACGCCAAGTTTTCTCTTTATGAAGGATGAGAAGTATAGAGGGATTATGTCCTTGGGACCGAATATCACCGTGTTACCCGCTGTTATCTTTTTCTCGGGCTTGTATCTGGACGAAACATAGCTCACCCTTCTTTCATCTGTTACAATGACCTTCCTGACCTTTCCACTGGAAAGAAGTTTTTCCACGATCCTTGTGTATTCGTCGCCGGCTTCAGAACCGGTAACATTCTCGAATTTTTCCCTGTCAAAGAACATCATCTCCTTCAGCAGGAACTCCAGCATGGCATCCACCGCCTCATACCGTCCGATCCTTTCCGGAACGACCACATATTTACGGTTGTAGTCCCGAGCCAGTATGTTGCGTGAGTACAGGTTCTTTATAACAGACCTGACTCCGGGGATATTTTTCCTCACATTCTGCAGGATTTCTTCCTCGGATGCCCCATTGCTGTCCAGAACAATGCTGATTATCCTTTCCTCATCCTGGCTCAGCTTGGTATTCTTCATTGCCCGGAACAGTGAAATGACCTCCATGGCTGCATATGCCTGAACCCCATATGGACCATTGAAAAGGTAAAGCAGCCTGGACTGGAAATAGTTCCTGAGCTGTGTATTTGTTATGCCTAGAGAATTTGCCTCTATTTCACTCCTTATGCCCAGCAGGCGCTCCTTCAGGAAATTGAACAGTATCGCCTCGGACGGCCTTGAGCGTGAGAACTGGCTCACTGCCGCCTTCATGAGTGGTTCTTCACCGATTTCCAGCACCTCTGCATCGGAATTTATTATCAATTCTCCCGTGCGCTTGAATCCCTTTTTCTCTGAAACCTCTGAGAATATCTCCTTCTCGTCGTATATCACCACGGCGTCGAGCCCTATGTTTTTCTTTAACTCCACAAATGCGTCAAGAATCGACTCCCTGTTGATGCCTGGAATTTCCTGGATTTCCTCAATCCAGAGTACGTTGTCCCGCATATCTGACTGCACGTCGGCAACCTCTACGCCTCCGGTAAGCAAGCGTGAATTGAATTCGATGTCCCTGGTATAAAGCCTGCCCAGATACATATTGACAGGATCATATATTGAGACCAGTATACTCTCCGCGTAGTCAGAAACAACGCCCTGGTTACCATAATACAGTTCGCGGTTGAAATAGAAGGGCTTGATTCCGGCCGACTTAATCTCCATTTCAGGGTGGAACCAGAATGTCCTCGACAGTTCGTTCATGGTGACAGGGCCGAACAGTTCTATCAGGTAATCCACGCTCCCTTCGGACCTGGCATCGCCGAAGAGGACCCGCAATTTGCCTCCATCGTCTCTGCTTATTGCCAGCTTATATTCCAGTATCCTGAGTATCTGCCTTATTATCTTGATGTCGAGCGATGATCGCTTTACAAGATCCTTCTCCGAATCGTACCCCTGTGAAACATACATCAGGATATCTGATTCCTCCCTGGTGAATTTCTCGTAGCGAAGATAGTTAAGGGTCTTTGCAAGTTTTATGGACATGTAAGTTGTTCTGTGCTTTACAAATCTCCCGGAAACCACTTCCCCGGAGGCGATAAGTTCCATAAGGTCTGAATCACGGAATCCTTTGCACCTTGCAGAGATGCTCCACTTATCTGAAGCATACCCATATACCTGAAAATATTCCCTTGCACTGCTCACCGGAGTTGAGAGCCTCTTTACCCTCTCTGCCTGAATGTCCCTCCTGCTCTCCCCGAGCATCAGATCCAGGTCTTCCTTGAGAATGTACTGCTTGGAGAAAACAGGGGATATGTAGTCAAGAACGACTTCCCCATTGTCAACCATCTTTCCGGTTATGGCTTCCAGGTTTACCGATTCTACAGGCAACCTTATCATTATCTCGTCCAGTGTCAGTGGACCATAAGAGCCAAGAATTTTCCTGATGCAGAATTCGACGTCCTCCTCGGTCCACTGCTCCCTCTCAAACTCCGTGGAACTATAGGACGTAGCCCCTGATTTGATGTTCCGCTTCAGCAGGAATGCGGATTCCAGCCTTATGAGTTCATCCTTCAGATCATTTTCATGCATTTCAGACCTGTTTTTCAGTTCATTGAACGTCAGCCCCCTGCATAGATCCAGCAGCTTCCTGCGATTCGGCGTTATTTCCACTCTACGGGCAAAAAGCCTCCTGAGAACACCGAAATTTGATGCGGATGCCCATAGGGGAGAACGCACGTAGGCGGAAATTATGCCACCATTCTCAATAAGCTTCTCTGTTATTGGATTCACGTCCGTATCGCTGTACGGAAAGGGAGAATTGAACCTGTCCCTGAAGGGATCGATGTAAAGGAAGTGGTCTGCAAACGCCAGATACGACTCTTCATCTGCAATTCTTGGTACCTTGCCCC
>JAJYRT010000219.1 GCA_021793945.1 Thermoplasmata archaeon | reverse complement strand
GGATGCAGCTTAGGTAGCCAAAAGCTGCAGATACAGAACGAACCAAATAAAGAGGGGTCATATTCTTCCCAATAACTTTCCCGGTGTTGAGATGTGACCACGAATCCGGATGTTTCCACGCAAGCTGCTTTCTGCCATATCCGTTCCAGAAAGCCTGTTTTATCACACCGTGCAGTGTATCACGGGTGCGGTTCATTACTATGCACTGATCGCAGACAGCAATTCTGGCGCCGGATTTGACACACCTGATGTTGAGATCTATGTCTTCAGCGGTCACAAACGACTCGTCAAAACCACCCAGTTTGACAAATAGATCCTTGCTGTACCCAAGATTTGCAGAGGGGGCTGTTACCTCATAGCCATTGTATATGAGCTCTACCCTGTTCAACGTTCTGAAACTTTCATTGCCCACCTGGAGAACTTTACCGATAACCATTTCATAACCGAGGGAAATGAATTTCCGCATGGATTTTATCCACTCCGGATCGGCTATGGTATCCCCATCCGTGAACGCGACAAAGTCATATCTCGCCTTGCTGACGCCTATGTTTCTTCCACCGCCGCGGCTGCACCTGATCCTGAAATATTTGATCTCCTCATTTTCACCAGCATATCTTGACAGTATGTCAGAGGTGCCGTCTGAGCTCATGGAATCCACAACAACAATCTCTTTCGGCCCTTCCTGCAAAAGGAGGCTATCAAGCAGTTCAGAGATTGAACTCGCGTTGTTGTAAACGGTGATAACGATAGATACCCCGGGAGGTTCCGTCATCATACGGGGTTCAGACCCAGTCCATTCTCTTGATCTCCCTCTCCTTTTTCGTGTTTCTCTTGTATTCTTTGTAGTGATCCTTGCACAGGTGTACCTTTGTTTTCTTCTCCTTGAGTTCAAACACCTTGGATGCCAGATCTGCTTCTACCGTCTGAAAACTCTCCTTATCACAGCCAACCACGTCACATATCTTTTCCTTCATATCGGGTAATAATTGTCAGTAAGTATAAAGATTGTCTCTGCAAGCCTGTGCAAAAGCTTAATGTTTTATCGCCATGACCAAAATATGTTAGTATCCCCTTCAATAATATCGGCAAAGCTGTACGATCTTCAGGGTGAGATAGGTCAATGCGAGGATGCAGGGGCTTCTTCCTTTCACCTGGACGTGATGGATGGGCACTTTGTCCCGAACCTTACCATGGGGCCTGATTTTGTGAAAGCGGTAAAACACTGTTCCCATGTTCCACTGGAGACGCACCTTATGATGGATAGGCCGGACAAATACTACAAATCCTTCGTTGACGCTGGATCGGATGTGCTGATGGTTCATTATGAGTCTCCCATTGATTTGGGCACATTATTTAACAAGCTGGACAAGGAAGGGATAAGGAGGGGTCTGGTTGTGAACCCTGAAACAAATATCAGTGAGGTCGAGGATCTGATCCCAGGGTGTCACTCGCTTCTGATAATGTCTGTTCACCCCGGCTTCTCCGGCCAGAAATTCATCACGGATTCGCTAAGGAAGATAAAGGAGGCGAGAAAATTCATCGATTCTAACGCTCCAGACACGCTTCTTGAGATCGATGGGGGAATAAATCTAGAGACAGGCAAACTGTGCGCGGAAGCCGGAGTAGATGTACTGATATCCGCTTCGTACATCTTTGGCAATGACATCGGGAAATCAATAGGATACCTGAAGGCGCTTGGGAAGCGCTAATTTTCCAGGATTATCCTGCCCCCAATCTTGGTTTCGAAGAACACCATCGCTGCTTTCAGGTCATACAGGCTGAATTTCCTTGCTATCTTGACCTTGAACGATTTCCTTTCTGACAGCCTGATAAGGTCCATAAGCTCCTTTCTATTGCCCCCTGTTGATCCTATGATCCGGATTTCTCGGGTATATAGATCTCCAATATCCAGTTTGGCTTCCCTTCCGGTCTGGACACCGAAAGAAACAATTGATCCGCCATTTGCAACGTGCCTGACAGACTCCTCCCAGAACGAGGATCCCAGTGAATTTATTACGATATCTGCCTTGAAACTGGCCGGCACACTGTCAGGCTTGAATATGTCCGAAGCGCCGAATTCTTTCACCCAACCGTTTCTGGATACGGCATAAACCTCAATTCCCATTGAATCTGCTATCTGCATGGCGAAAGTGCCGGTGTTCCCGGATGCACCATACAGTAGCAAACTCTGTCCGGGTGCAGCTCCAGCTCGCTTCAGAGCATGGTATGCCGTGAGCCCACCTATTGGCAAGCTAACTGCAATGTCCTCATCCATCTGCTGGTTCAACCTGAATAACTGTTTCTCAGGAACGGAAACATAATCGGAATATCCACCATTTGAAACCACACCCCAGATTCCGCCATGCGGGCACAGGTACTCTCTTCCACTGAGGCAGTACTCGCATGTTCCATCAAACACACGGGGATATATTATTACCCTGTCTCCTGTCTTCACGTATTTCCCGTCTGTCTCCACTGTTCCATAAATTTCAGATCCGGGAACGTGCGGGATCGGCGCAAGGTTATACAGTATCCTGCCGTTGATCAGGTTATAATCTATTGGGTTCAGACCCGCTTTCATGACTCTTACAGTAACATTTCCATCCTCTTCCAACGGCATATTCATTTCCTCTATCTTCAGGTTGTCTTTCCCGAAGGGCG
>JAJYRT010000218.1 GCA_021793945.1 Thermoplasmata archaeon | reverse complement strand
GGATGCAGCTTAGGTAGCCAAAAGCTGCAGATACAGAACGAACCAAATAAAGAGGGGTCATATTCTTCCCAATAACTTTCCCGGTGTTGAGATGTGACCACGAATCCGGATGTTTCCACGCAAGCTGTTTTCTGCCATATCCATTCCAGAAAGCCTGTTTTATCACACCGTGCAGTGTATCACGGGTGCGGTTCATTACTATGCACTGATCGCAGACAGCAATTCTGGCACCGGATTTGACGCACCTGATGTTGAGATCTATGTCTTCAGCGGTGACAAACGACTCGTCAAAACCACCCAGTTTAACAAATAGATCCTTACTGTATCCAAGATTTGCGGATGGCGCTGTTACCTCATAGCCATCGTATATGAGCTCTACCCTGTTTAACGTTCTGAAACTTTCATTTCCCACCTGTAGAACTCTCCCGATTATCATTTCATAACCAAGGGATATGAATTTTCGCATGGATTTTATCCACTCAGGATCGGCTATGGCATCACCGTCAGTGAACGCGACAAAGTCGTATCGGGCCCTGCCGACGCCTATGTTTCTTCCACCGCCGCGGCTGCACCTGACCCTGAAATAACTGATTTCCCTATTTTCCCCAGCATATCTCGCCAGTATGTCAGAGGTGCCGTCTGTGCTCATGGAATCCACAACAACGATCTCTTTCGGCCCCTCCTGCAAGAGGAGGCTATCAAGCAGTTCAGAGATTGAACTCGCGTTGTTGTAAACGGTGATAACGATAGATACCCCGGGAGGTTCCCTCATCATACGGGGCTCAGACCCAGTCCATTCTCTTGATCTCCCTCTCCTTTTTCGTGTTTCTCTTGTATTCTTTGTAGTGATCCTTGCACAGGTGTACCTTCGTTTTTTTCTCTTTGAGTTCAAACACCTTGGACGCCAGATCTGCTTCTACCGTCTGAAAACTCTCCTTATCACAGCCAGCCACGTCACATATCTTTTCCTTCATATCGGGTAATAATTGTCAGTAAGTATAAAGATTGTCTCTGGCGGCTTATGCAAAAGCTTAATGTTTTATCGCCATGACCAAAATATGTTGGTATCCCCTTCAATAATATCGGCAAAGCTGTATGATCTTCAGGGTGAGATAGGTCGATGCGAGGATGCCGGAGCTTATTCCTTTCACCTGGACGTGATGGATGGGCACTTTGTGCCGAACCTTACCATGGGACCTGATTTCGTGAAAGCGGTAAAACACTGTTCCCATGTTCCCCTGGAGACGCACCTTATGATCGATAGGCCGGACAAATATTACAGATCCTTCGTTGATGCCGGATCGGATGTGCTGATGGTTCATTACGAGTCTCCCATCGATTTAGGCACATTATTTCACAAGCTGGACCAGGAAGGGATCAGGAGGGGGCTGGTTGTGAATCCTGAAACCAATATCACCGAGGTCGAGGACCTGATTCCAGGATGCCACTCGCTGCTGATCATGTCTGTTCATCCCGGGTTCTCCGGCCAGAAATTCATAACAGATTCGCTAAGGAAGATAAGGGAGGCAAGAAAATTCATTGATTCCAACGCTCCAGGCACGCTGCTTGAGATCGATGGGGGAATAAATCTCGAGACCGGGAAACTGTGTGTGGAAGCCGGGGTAGATGTACTGATATCCGCTTCGTATATCTTTGGCAATGACATTGGGAAATCGATAGGATACCTGAAGGCGCTTGGGAAGCACTAATTTTCCAGGATTATTCTGCCCCCTATCTTATTTTCGAAGAACTCCATCGCTGCTTTCAGATCATACAGTCTGAATTTCTTTGCGATCCTTACCTTGAATGATCTCCTTTCTGACAGCCTGACAAGATCCATAAGCTCCTTTCTATTGCCCCCCGTTGATCCAATGACCCGGATTTCTCGGGTATATAGATCTCCAATATCCAGTTTGGATTCCCTTCCGGTCTGGACGCCGAAAGAAACAATTGATCCGCCATTTGCCACGTGCCTGACAGAATCCTCCCAGAACGAGGATCCCAGCGAATTTATTACGATATCTGCCTTGAAACTGGCCGGCACACTGTCAGGCGTGAATATGCCAGAAGCGCCGAATTCTCTCACCCAACTGTTTCTGGATACGGCATAAACCTCAATTCCCATTGAATCCGCTATCTGCATGGCGAAAGTGCCGGTGTTCCCGGATGCACCATACAGCAGCAAACTCTGTCCGGATGCAGCACCAGCTCGCTTCAGGGCATGATATGCCGTGAGCCCACCTATTGGCAAGCTAACTGCAATGTCCTCATCAATCTGCTGGTTCAACTTGAATAACTGTTTCTCAGGGACGGAAACATAATCGGAATATCCGCCATTTGTAACCACACCCCAGATTCCGCCATGCGGGCACAGGTACTCTCTTCCGCTGAGGCAGTATTCGCATCTGCCATCAAATACTCGGGGATAGATGATTACCCTGTCGCCTGTCTTCACGTATTTCCCGTCTGTCTCCACTGTTCCATAAATTTCAGATCCGGGAATGTGCGGGATCGGCGCCAGGTTGTACAATATTCTGCCGTTGATCAGGTTATAATCTATTGGGTTCAGACCCGCTTTCATGACTCTTACAGTAACATTTCCATCCTCTTCCAACGGCATATTCATTTCCTCTATCTTCAGGTTGTCTTTCCCGAAGGGCG
>JAJYRT010000217.1 GCA_021793945.1 Thermoplasmata archaeon | reverse complement strand
AGAAACCCGATAGGGGGTCGGTTAGAACCTTTGTCTCCTGTAACATTAGGTGGGCAATGAAAGTCGCCGACTTCGATACCAGCTTCCTGAAAAATGAAAATTCCTCTGCGCCGCCCCCGGTCATGTATCGGGAGGCTATTACCATGTCGTTGCCCTTCTCTATTGCCGCGTACATTTGTTCAAGTGTCTCGGGCGGATGCTGGAGGTCGGCATCCATTACAGCAATGTATTTACCCGTTGCAAGTTTCATGCCGTCCCTGATGGCAGTTGCAAGTCCCTGTTTTGATCCCCTCTCGAGCACCTTTATGTTTCCGTATTTCTTTCCAAGATCCTCAGCAATTTTGGCTGTTCCGTCGGGGCTCCCGTCATCTATGATTATAATCTCCAGGTCAAGCTTAAGTTTTTCAAGCTTATCTATCAGAACTGGGATATTTTCTGCTTCATTATAAGTGGGTACTTCTACTGAAATGTCAACCAGGGTCATCCTCTCCTTCTGTCACTTACAACTTTCTTTCATGTTGCCTCGTAACAGCACTGCTTAGGCAGGTAAACCCGAATATACATTAAAATTATCGGTTTTGCACTGAGTTCTTCGGTAGCACGCAAACCTTATGCCAATAGCCTCTCTATGAACTGCCTTTCAGGGACAGATTCGCAATTTCAACCATTACTTCTCCCTGATTGTCATAATTCAGGACATAGCTCAGCGTTGCTCCCTGCAATGATCCAATTGGAACACTGCTATTATCAATAGTGGCGTTCAAGGCAGTGAAATTGATCGATTTCGCATTAGTATAAAAGACGAAACTGGTTTGATTATATATCTTTATCAATGGAAAATTATTCGGCACGGAATTATTGTAAACTACGTAAAAATTATATTGCGCATTTAACGTGACAACGGCCCCATAGAAGGATAACCGGGGATCAGTCATATTTATGGCGATCTTGCCTTGCATCACGGAACTGCTGAGATTCAGGGAATAGTTGTGCTTCACCAGGTATGTGTAATTGATGGTTGAACTGAGGGATTCGTGCACGAGCCCAGACTGTGTTGTTACGTTTGCGGCCATTACTATGCCCTGGTTAATCGACAAGGGGAAATTTCCATTTATGGACGAACTCCAGGTCCATCCGGGAAAGAGGATGCTGTTAGAGCCGTTGGTGAGGAAATGGAGGCTTGGATTGTTTATCGGGGTGTACTGGATCTCTATAGCCCTACCGTAAGTGTATGTGGCCAGGTCTGTGCTGCTGTTTCCATATGCAGACACCTTAAAGGTTCCCACATTCACCGGCAGCAATGAACTTGCATCAATAGGATATATGTCCACATTATTGTAGCCACTGTGGACGTAAGGATCTGCCGCATACCATAACAATGCGTTCGCGCCTGCTGGTCCCAGCGGCCCGGCAAATATCCTGTAATGAAGCAACATTGCGGAAGGGTCTCCGGAGACGGGGGCATATGATATGTTTAATTGCATGTACGTAACGTTGCCAGCCACCATGTATGGGTCACCAATCTGCTGTATGTTATGAATGGTTATTGGCGCGGAATCGTTCTGAGAATAATAGAATCCTGCAGATACAACAGTAGCAATGAATATCAAGATCACAATTATGGCAGCTGAAGTTTTCTTGTTTCTTATGGCAGACCGTTCGAAGGTTGCAAGAAACCGCAGTGTGGTTGAGCTCGAAGCCTTTTGTTTCTCTGCGCCTGAACTCTTGCTTGCCGTGAAATCTGGAAGCAGGAGCAGGACGAGGAACGGCCAGTATATGAGGTATGTAATGAGGGATCGGTAGTCCAGAAGAAAGATCATTATTGGAAAGGCGAAAAACCCATACTTGAAGCGATCATAGTGAATTAGGTAAATGAAGAAGAGCGCCACGGTAAGCGCAATCAGGGAAACCGAGAAGAAAGCCGGTGGAAGGTGCAAGACTCCAGTGAATGACAGTATGGATGGCCCGACACCGATTCCTATGATTTTCTGGGATGCAACGGAGGTTATGTTAACAAACCAGTCTGACGGATTTGCTATTATATAGGGAAGGTTTGGCGCAATGAATGAGATTGCAGTGAACGCGATGAATGAAATGGTCTTCTTCTCGTCCCTGGAGTTCTCCATATAGATGAAATACAGGAAGAATGGAAATATTAGGGCCGGAATCTGCTTGAACGCAACCGAGAGCCCGTAGAAAATTCCGGCAATCCATGGTTTTTTCCTGAGAACGTATGCCACCCCCAGGAAAAACACCCAGATCACGTCGGTAACTCCGCTTGATGAGAAGACACCGTACTCGACTATCAGCCCCATAACGAGAGCAAGAACCGGCGCGCTTGACGTAAATCCCTTTCGCTTGTAATAAAAGAATACGAGGAATAGGGATGCTATATCGAAGAAAACCGTAACTGTAAAAGCAGGAAGGCCCAGAAGAATGGCAGGAATGAATATGATAGCCGCAAGTCCGGGATACTCAAAATAAGTGACTATTCCTCCTGACAGCAGAGGCGTTGAAAGAAAACCAGTTGCCTTATAATTGAGGAACACGTTTGCCATATTAGCATTCACATACGGATCTATTCCGTGGATGGTTAGGTACGCCGCATAACTGTCAATGATCATCTCGTCTGTGGTCGTATTTGGAAAGAATTCAAGATAGG
>JAJYRT010000037.1 GCA_021793945.1 Thermoplasmata archaeon | reverse complement strand
GGGAAGACCAATAAATTTATTTTTATACTATGATACAAGAGCACAATGTCAACGCTGAGCCATGAACACTCGACTGGAATCGATGCAATATTCCAGTTCACCGGTTCGGGGGTTCAGCTTTTCTCCGGCGCCATTTTTTATATAATTATTGTCAGGTTATTTACCACAACAGCCGTGGGAGCAATTGCATTCTTCCTTGCAGTTGTCGGGCTTTTCAGTATAGTGTTTTCCTTCGGGCTGGGATCGGCTGCCCAGCATTTTATTTCATATCATATAGGAAAGAACGATTTTCATGCTGCAAGGTGGACAATATACAAGATAATCTTCTGGGGATTTGTTTTTGCCATCCTTGGCACGCTTGCACTCGTTTTCCTGAGCACCGACGTTTCAATAATATTCCTGCACAATACGCAGTATTCAGGCCTGGTGCGGTTGCTAAGCATAGACCTGCTTGGAAATCTTCTCTTCGGTGTTCTAAATGGATCCCTTCTGGGGCTTCAGAACTTCCGTGTGTCTGCGCTGATAAATTCAGTGATCTGGGGCGTTTACTACTTTGGTGCCATTGGCATGGCCCTCTATCTGAGAGACCTGGACGCAATCGTGATTGGGTGGATAATCGGTATCTTTCTGGGAGTTTTTCTTGAATCACTCGTGGTGTTCAAAACAATTAACAGTTACCTTGCCACTCGCAAGTCTGCTGGAACTAGAACGAATGTCATAATGAAATATTCATTTCCAATCCTGCTTTCCAGCATCATCGGTTATGGCGCTGCCTATGCTGACAGGTTCATAGTTACCGGATTGCTGTCCCTTTCGGCTTTAGGCGTATATAATTTTGCCCTGCTGGTAGCTAGCAGCATAGGTTTTCTGGCTGTTCCATTCAACAATATGCTCCTGCCGAAGTTCTCTTACCTCTTTGCCGTTGGGAGGAAGGGTGACATTTCCGAGCACGTGAAGGCATCGTCACTTCTCCTCTCGTCTGTTTACGTACCAGCCGCGCTTGGCATAGCTGCCCTGGCACCTGAGATAATTTTCCTGCTCGGAGGATCCAATTACGCTGGTGGAGCAATACCACTTGCCATTATAATGATCCTTTCGGCAGTATTCGTTTCCCAGAATATATTCACCCAGGCGGTAGCCTCTGTCAGGAAAACTCATCTGTTCATATACGCAAGCATTGCTTCCCTTTCAGCAAATGTTATCCTGTCTATTTTGTTGATCCCGCGTTTTGGTCTTATCGGAGCGGCAGTTGGTTTTTCATCTGTTTATGCCGCAAACTTTTCGGTAATGGCCTTTTTTGCAATCCATGAGAAAGTCGCAGGCCTCGACATAATAGGAATGCTGAAAATCTGGGTCTCCTCTGCAATTATGTTTGCTGTCGTATGGTTTATTTCTGAAGTTTTTACCCGTGTGGTCAGCTATAGCAATTTCTTTATCATAATGTATATAGTTCTTGGTCTTGTGGTCTATTCAGCAACAGCCAGGTACATAAGGATATTCAGCAGGGAGGATCATGATCTCGTTATCTCCATGTTTCCCGAAAGGTATTCCAGGATAAGGAAGTTAATCACCATAATTATGCTCCATTAATTTTGAACTACCATTGATTTCTGATCTCTGCCTTTTTACAATCTACGCTCTGGCCAGAAAAAAAGTCACTAGCACTGAAGGAAAAAAATGTTGTTCCCATACTCTGATCGTCCTTACCGGTTTTATTATAAATTTTAGATGGGCTTCGGCTGAATTTCCAGTCCATTCCCTCAATCACATGGTTATTCATATTTCAATTGGCAACGGTTAAATAATCCGGCAGATTGTACAAAAATGGGCTGGAACAAGCTGACCAGGGCTGAGGAAAGGGTTATTGTTTACAGGGGTACTGAGCCCCCGTTTACGGGTGAATATGAAGACAATTTCAGGAAGGGCACTTATGTCTGCAGAAGGTGCAATTCACCATTGTACAGGTCAGATGATAAATTTGATGCACATTGCGGATGGCCCAGCTTTGATTCCGAGATACCAGGTGCCGTCAAGAAATCCATTGATGCAGATGGAGTCAGGACAGAGATTCTCTGCGCAAACTGTGGTGCACATCTTGGACACGTTTTTTATGGAGAGGGCTTCACAGCAAAGGACACCCGGCACTGCGTAAACTCAATATCTATGAAGTTCATTGAGGAAGGAGAGGAAAGCTAGATGGAGCAAATAGTCCTTGGTGGTGGCTGTTTTTGGTGTACGGAAGCTGTGTTCAGCGAAGTCCGTGGCGTAGAGAAGGTCGAGTCGGGTTATTCCGGCGGTACGGTTCCGAACCCAACGTATGAGGAAGTCTGCACGGGAAGGACTGGACATGCTGAAGTGGTCAAGGTATCTTTTGATCCTTCTGAAATTTCGCTGGCTGACATACTCGAAATCTTCTTCGATGTTCATGACCCCACTTCCCTGAACAGGCAGGGGGAGGATATTGGAACGCAGTACAGGTCAGCAATATTTTATTACAACGACGCACAGAAGGAGACAATAGACAGGGTTGTTCAGGAG
Organism: Thermoplasmata archaeon; assembly: GCA_021793945.1. Next base: position 12,074 of record JAJYRT010000037.1, on the reverse strand, counting down.
ATGAGGAGTTCCGGGAAATACAGGAGACCCCTTGTTACTTCTGTGGAAAAATTCCAGGCATTTTATCCCTCTGAGGAATACCATCACAACTACTACAATCGGAACGGAAGTGCCCCGTATTGCAGGGCAGTAATATCCCCCAAGCTGCAGAAATTCAGGCGTTCCTTCGGTGCGCAGCTGCGCCTATCGCAAGAGAAATAAGCGTAGTTAGGAACGCTATTCCGAAAACCATCCTCTTAGTTAATTATCAACCAAAGCATATCTACTCATGGCAGGAAAAAAGATGAACCGAAAGAGAGGCGAAGTTGAATCCGCTGGAATACAGGCATTTATGGAAAAATCCAGGCATGATGGCGGATACCGCATTGATAACACCTATGCAAAGGTATTATCATTCACAAGCAACGAGGTGTTCCTCTGGAATGGCGAAGGCGAAAAGCTGGACCTTGTTGGAATTTACTCCTACGACCTGGCAATGGAAAAGAATGAGGCCGGTGAGTTGGTCAAGGCTGAAGTCCATATCGGAAAGAAAGTACCAGCTTCAGCGCAAAAACACTGATCCGCGGGTGCAATCAGGAAACAAATTTGTTCCTGAGGGTCCCTAGATTTTCTATCGCGACTTCAACAACGTCACCGTTTTTGATCCATACGCGCCTTTCCGGAGGCATCCCGAGAATCACCCCTTCTGGTGTGCCTGTGGAAATGACGTCACCCGGGCGGAGTGTCATGTACTGCGATAGATAGCTTATAAGATAGTCACACTTGAATATCATGCTGGTTGTGCTCGAATTTTGTCTCACTTCTCCATTAAGTTTGGTCACTATTCTTAGGTTCTGGGGGTCGGCAATCTCATCCGCAGTGGTTATGTACGGCCCGGCAGGAAAGAAACCATCGGAGGTCTTGCCAAGCAGCCACTGCGTTGTCCTGTATTGAAGGTCCCTTGCCGATACGTCATTTCCAACAAAGAATCCAAAAACGAAGTCCCTTGAATCTTCAATGGATACCTTCCTTGCTGTCCTGCCAATCATTATGCCAAGCTCCCCTTCGTAGTCAAGCTGCCTGGCGGAATCTGGCATGACTATATCCTGGTTATGTGCCGCAATGGAGTTGTTGAATTTGCTGAATACTGTGGGATTATCCGGTATCTCCTTTTTTGTCTCCAGGGCATGGTTCCGGTAATTCACGCCTATGCAAAGTATCTTCTCAGGGTTACCCAGTGGGGAAGAGAACATGGCACTGCTCTCTTCAATTGCCTCGTATTCTCCCTTTCCCCTGTCCAACGATGACCGGAGTCTGGAAAGGTATGATGGATCAGCAACCACATCGGCAATGGACGGATGCCTTTTGCTTCCGGGATGTTCTGCCAGCTGGTATGCCGGAATAAGGCCCTCCTGTGTGTTTACAGCGCAGATCTCTTCGCCTTTCAGAATAACGTTTGCCATTTGCATGGGTAAGCCATAGTTATGCGGAATAAATTGGTTGTCATTGCTGCGTCTGCGGCACGGATCTTACTGCCATTCTCTTCCTGACATATACAAAATAAAAGGTTACGTATGCTGCAGCAACCCCAAGTGCAGTGAAGGATACGAAATCGTATCCTGGGTTGACAAGATCTGATATTATGTCTATCCCGTTGTAGCCAACATAAATAAGGATTGAAAACCTGATGGCAAAACCCGTGAGATTGGCAATGAGATAGTCAAGTGACCGCATCTTAAGCAGCCCGGAGGTTAGAGCCATTGCAGTCTTGACGTAAGGTATGAATGTGAAGATAAATACAGAGAAAATGCCGTGCATGTCGATCCATTTTTCAGCAACAGCCATTTCCCGTTCCTTCACCCCGAAGTATTTCAGCACCCTTAACAGGAGGGGTCGTCCTCCGTACTTGCCTGCAAAGAATTCCATCTGCATAAGAAGCGTCATGGCCAGAACAGAAACGACGAACAGGATGTAGGGATTGAACAGCCCGATGGATGCCAGGTATCCATAGAAGGGTACTATGATGTAATCCGGCAGTGGCGAGAACATTGTGAGTATAAAGAAGCCTGTATAGCCGAGAGCGTAAAAAGGGCCGAACATAATATCCTCGGTGTGCGCTGATATTATATCTGCCGGAAGGAAATGAAATGAGATGTTTGACAGAATCAGTATAGAAAGGGCAATTGCGGTGAGCGATAGAACCATTCCGTAATGCAGGTACTTCCCGTAACTGGCTATTATCGCACTCCTTATTCTCTCCTTCGTGGAACGATGAGCCCTGCCATTCCTATCCTCTTCGCTTAGTGTCGCCATAGCATCTCTGGGAAGAACATAAATCGGTATATTAAGGAAGCACTGCCGCTGAAGAAGAGAATTTAAAACTGTGGCATCCTCCAGTCCCTGAAGATCGTGAGATTTCTTGCTCAAAAATGTTAAATATTGCTGTTCGATTTCGCAGCAGAAAGGTGGAATGGCGTTTCCAGTGCTATGCAAAACTGCCGGCCCTGTCGGCTGATGACGCCTGTTGACAAATGTGGTTGACATGCTGTTGCATACGTTGGAAGAAACTGTTTCGCAATACTTTTTCGTAGTCCTGTTTGCTCCCCTGTTTGCGGGCATTCTCGCTAACCTGAAGGCCAGGGTGGAGTCCAGAAAGGGTCCAGGCATATTTCAGCCATATCATGATCTCGCCAAACTCATCAGGAAAGAGACGGTAATCCCCCAGCCATCCGGTAACATATTCAAATATTCACCATACCTGCTATTCGGGATATATTCCCTTATTGCGCTGATCATTCCCGTATTGATTCCCAACCCGGTGTTTTTCACTGCGTCTGCCGACTTTCTCGGAGGAGCGATACTGTTCTCCCTTGCGGCATTTGTGAAGATGCTGGCAGCAATGGACTCAGGGAACAGTTATTCGGTTATGGGCGTCTCCCGCGCCATGTCTTTCAACTTTCTTTCCGAGGGGACGCTAATAACAGTTTTCTTTGCCGTCTCGCTTATGACAGGAACGAACAACCCCTACGTCACCAACCATTTTCTCACTGCAAATGACATATCCATTGTCTCCCTTGATCATGTCTTCTCAACGCTTGCGTTTGCCATGCTGTTCCTCTATGAGACAGGAAAGATCCCTGTTGAGTCGTCCGGGGTCATGGAACTCGGAATGATAGAAGAGGGTCTGGTCTATGAATACAGCGGAAAGCTTCTTGCCCTATCGAAATGGTCATCCTACATGAAACAGTGCCTTCTCGGGTCAGTACTCCTGAATGTTTTCCTTGTGCCCTGGGGACTTTATTCCACGGGATATGCTTTCCTGATCGACTTTCCTGTGATGGTCGCCAAGTGGCTCTTCCTGATCATTGTTGTTGTCATTGTTGAAACCACCCTTGCCAAGCTACGTCTGTTCAGGATAATGGATTACCTGGCTGTTGCATTCACTTTCTCCATACTCTTCCTGATATTCTCAGAGGTGATCCTTTGACCCAGATACAGACCGGAATTTACCTGGTAGCTGCCCTCGTTACCATTTCTGCATTCTACATTCAGGGAGAGGAATTCGTTCGGTCCATGGTCAGGGCACAGCTTGTGCAGTCTGTTCTCATAGCTGCCATATCATTTGTTATTGGAGTCATTGAGGCATCCGTAGACTTTTTTATACTGGGAGTTCTGATAATCATACTGCGAGGGTTCCTGATCAGCTATTTCCTTGAGCAGAGAATACCCGGGAAAAGCAGCATAAAATATGAACCGAACGTGAACCTGGCCTATTACTTCCTTCTGGATCTGGTATTCATAGTCATATCTGTTTTCATCATTTTTTACGTAGTGTTCTCCAGCTTCAGGGTATCTGGCGTACTTGCCGGCACTGATGTCCTTGTTTTCCCGCTCACTCTCTTCTTCCAGGGACTGTTCCTGATTGCGTCGCGCAAATCAACATTCACGCAGATCATAGGTTATGTTGAGGAAGAGAACGGCCTCGTGCTGTTTGCAATATTCCTTCTCCCTGTTCCGCTGATAATAGAGGCAAGCGTCTTCCTTGACGTTCTGGCCCTCGTGGTTATAACATCAATTGTGGTGGTTGAGAAACAGACTCATGAAAAGATGGAGGAACTGAAGGGATGAATGCAGCATACCTGATTTCTCTATTTATCATTCTTGTTCCCGGCATTGCCTCTGCGTTCTACAGCATCAATATCGGCAGGGCTTCCATTGCTTCCGGTGCCATAGTTACGATACTGTCCCTTTTCCAATTCTTCATTCGCCCGTCCCCCGGCACATTCTTCATAGGCAATATTACATGGGTTTTCCAGATAATGGTCACCAGCGTCTATCTTCTTTCTGCCATATATTCTACGAGGTACATAAGGGGACATGCTACCGGAATCAGCGAAAGGACATATTTCCTGCTTTTGAACCTCTTCACAGCTTCAATGCTTTTCAGCCTGGAGATAAACAACTACGGCCTCATGTGGGTCGGGATTGAAGCCACTACCATATCATCAGCCCTTCTGCTGATAACGGAAAAGAGCAGCACATCGCTGGAAGCTGCCTGGAGGTATATCATAATCGTCTCCGCTGGAGTGACATTTGCTTTCTTCTCCGTCGTGCTCATTTACTATGCCTTTGGATCCCTTAACATATATTCCATAATCCATGGCGGTGTAACGGATGCACTTGCAGCCAGGATTGCAGTTTCAATTGCGCTGATCGGGTTCGGTACAAAGGTGGGCGTATTCCCGGTGCATACATGGCTTCCGGATGCTCACAGCGAGGCACCATCGCCCGTCAGTGCAATGTTCTCAGGCGTACTTCTGCCGGTGGCGCTGTATGCAATGTACAGGGTCTACCAGATAGATCCTTTTCCGGCACTCTACGTATGGTTCGGGATAATATCCATAGCAGCGGCATCCATCTTCCTTGGATACCAGCGTCGATACAAGAGGATGTTTGCATATTCTACCATGGAGAACATGAATCTGGCGCTTATCGGACTCAGCATCGGAGGATTGGGGATCATCGGCGCACTCCTGCTGCTGGTTTCCCACAGCTACGGGAAGGCTGCCGCATTTTATTCTTCTGGAAACATACTCAGGGCAACCGGAAGCAGGGAGATAGAGGATGTCTCAGGACTTGCTGCCAGCATGCCAGCTACGGGGTCGTCGCTCCTTCTTTCATCTCTCGCAGTGACCGGCACTCCTCCCTTTGGCGCGTTTTTTGGAGAATTCATGATACTGCTTGCCATACTTGCCTTGCATATGTATGCCCAGCTGGTGATAATACTGGTTTTCCTGTTTCTAGCATTCGTCTCAGTGAATTTCAACGTATCAAGAATGGTTTTCGGCAACGGCGGTGATTACCGCGAAACTGACAGGGTAATGTCTGCGATTGCCATCATAGCTTCTGTTATTCCGCTGGTCATAGGCATTGTCTTTCTGGTGATGATAAATGAAATACTATAGGTTTGGAGAACCTTCGGGAAGGCTCATAGGATATTCTCAGGGGTTCACGGTATACGCTTCGACCATCGCGAGGCTAAGCGAGGAAGCAAAGCATCCAGAAAGGAAAGCTGTACCGCAGGGAGAGTTCTACTTCGGATATGGACCATCCACCGGGGGAATGATCGAGTCGGTCGGAGTTGATTTTCTAACGCCAGGCGAACTCATAACTGAAGTTTATGTGAATCCAGCCTACAAGCAGAGGAAAATTGTTGTCCGCGGAAGGAGCATTGGCGATGCTTCCCTCATCGTGGAACGGATAAATGCGTTCCATTGCGCTTCCCACAGCATAGCATTCGCATCTGCCGTTGAGGATGCACTTGGATTTGACCTTCCGGATGGGATTGGATATACAAGAATAATCGCTTTGGAGCTGGAGAGGATAAGAAGCAATCTTCTCGTGATAGAGAGGATGTGCCAGCCGGCAGGATTCGGCGTACCGGCGAATCAGCTTGCCATCCTCCGGGAAGAGGTATCAAGGATCGTGTCGCGGGCAACAGGCCACAGGTACTTCTTCAGTTCCATATCCCCCGGCTATTCTATGATTGATCTTACAGGTATAGGAAATGCAGTGCGCAGGATTGCCATCGCATTCAGTGAGATATATGACGACCTGCTTGAAAGCAAGATATTCATGAACCGTCTAATAAATAACGGGAAGGTTTTGACAGATTGGCTTATCGGACCAGCTGCGCGCGCCTCCGGACATGCCAGCGATGCCCGGATCGATTCGCCCACCCTGCCCTATTCGCGGTTTGGTTTCACGCCCGTCCTGCATGAGACATCCGACGCATTTGCGCGTTTCCAGGTGAGGTCAGAAGAAATACTGCAATCCGCCCGGATAATCGGCGATGCCATTGAAGGAGCCGAGACCACAGGCAGGGTGGAAAAGCTGGAGGGTGAAGGCGAAGGTGCGGCAAGAGTGGAGAGTCCGCAGGGAGACCTCTTCTATTATGTGAAGATAGAGAATTCTATTGTGAGGGACGTCGTCATGATCTCACCATCCTCCCCAAACATAGCAGCATTCACGCAGTCCATGAAGGGCAACATCTTTACGGATTTCCACTTCAACTGGGAAAGCTTTGGAATCTGGATATCGGAAGCGGGGATGGTGTTGCAATGAGCAATCTCTGGTTCCTGAATGGAATAAGGAAGGGGATAGTAACAGAGAAATTCCCGAAAACGCCGCCGGATGATCCTCCTCTATGGCCTTCAGTGCTTTTGGGTACGGGAGACGCCCAGTGCCCTGTTGATGCAATTGATGGCAACGGATGGAACATGGATAAGTGCATCTTCTGCAGGCGCTGCATCCCGGCGTACAACCCAACCGGAAACCAGGACATATTCACCGCCGAAAGTGAAGTATCCCTCTTTCACAGGTCTTTTTATATCTATCCTCTTGACAGTGGTTCATGCGGAGGGTGCAACGTCGAACTGATGAATATCTTTACACCACACTACGACGCCAACAGGCTTGGGCTTTTCATTACAAACAGTCCACGGCACGCTGACGCAATCGTAGTTATGGGGGTCTTCACAGAGGGCATGAAAGATCCTCTCAGGCTGGCCTATGAAGCCATGCCTGATCCGAAAATAGTCATTGCCCTGGGAGCATGCGCAATATCCGGAGGTATAATTGGGAATCCTGCACTGGACATGTCCAGGTACAATGTGCGGATTGCCGGATGTCCCCCCTCCCCGTACACAATAATTAAGGCGTTGCTTGCAGCGAAGGGGGTCTGAATGTACCAGTACATTGCTGTAATTATTTTCGGTATCGCATCATTGCTATCGGTCATCAGCAAGAAAGCGGGATATGTCAGCGTTGTTGCCGGTTCTGTCATCTTCATTATTACCGGGTTCAGGCCTTCAGACTACCAATCGTATTTCATCATGATCTCCTCCGTCGTCTGGGTGCTTATTTCCATTTACTCCCTGGAATACGACAGGAAATATGGCAGGTGGCTCTCATCGCTGTTTTCCCTGACGGTTATGGGAATGGCGATGATACTGGTCTCCCAAACATATCTCATCTTCATTGCCGGCTGGGAGGTGATGTCCATAGCTTCCTATGCAATCATAGGGCTGAACTCAAGGGATCATACCCCTCCTTACGTTTTTATGGTCTTCAGCGAGATAAGCACCATACTGATCATTGCAGGGTCCGCGTTCGCCGTATTCCAGCAGGGTGGGGTCTCCTTCTCATTTCTGCCTCTTGGCAACGATACCCCCCTGCTGCTCATTTCACTGGGTTGCATTACAAAGATGGGGATTACGCCCTTCATGATCAGCGAATGGTTGCCCATAGCCCATGGAAATGCTCCTGCAAATGCTTCCGCTATGCTAAGTGCAACCATGACACTGATGGGCGTTTTCATGATATTCCGGTTGATATCCCTGAGTCCGCAATCCATTGCAATAGGGATTTTTTTCCTGGCAATCGGGTCCATTTCAGTGCTGTTTGCCTCAATATACGCTTACATAGCAGAGAACATGAAGATGCTTGGAGGATTCAGCACAATAGAGAACAACGGGTCCATACTCTCAGCCCTGGGTTTGCTGCTCATTGTACAGCAGGATATCTTCAGGATATTCATTATCCTCACCATCATAATTTTTTCATTTGCTCATTCCCTTGGCAAGACCGGTCTCTTCCTGACGGTTGGGTCTACCAGGGGCGAATATTTCAGCCAGGTTTCAGCGGGTGGGAGCAGGTGGGTATCCGCAGGATCCATAGTCTCGTTCGCCTCCCTTTCCGGCCTCTTCCCGACCTTAGGAGGCCTGGCAACGTGGATGCTGCTTGAATCATTCTTCATGGAAGCGTACCTTGGCGGCTTCATCGGAATTATAGCAATTGTGGTCGGATCGGTGATCGCCATGGGTGAAGGCATGGCAACCGGTGCAATGATAAAGATGGCATCCTTCACGCAACTCTATCCGAAAACCCGAGTCGACAGGCATGGGGGTATTACAATTTTTATTGTGGGATCGATCATCACACTTCTATTCCTGGCGTCACCCCTTCTCTTTCCCGCTTTCCTGAAAGGTGCTGTATCCGGAACCCTGGTGTTCTACGGCTTCACTATCGAATCCCGATTCGGACCGGCAGATTTTGGCCTCATCTCCCCGCTGTATATTGCAGCGGTCATAAGCGCATTTGCCCTGCTTGCATATGCTGTATTTGGGAAACCAGGAGATAGGGCAGTCCCCGCATGGAATGGCGGCAGGCAGGATCTGACTGTTTACACTTCGTATTCGTATTCCAGCAATATAAGGCTCATGCTGCGGCGCATACTTAGAACACATGTTACTTCGGGAAGCCAGCCGGTGAGCGTGGTAGACATTTTCTGGAATACCATGATTGCAGTTGCGAAATCCTACAGGAACATGGCCAGGAGGATCACGCTGGGAGTCATGAACAGTTCCATAGGATGGTACATGGTATACATGATAGTTGCATTCATGGTGGTGCTCCTCATTTCTGCATATGTCGCTTGAGGGAAGATAAGAGAATTTTGATCCCCGGGGCACCAAATGTCCTTTATGCCTCATTTATCAGCCTAAAATAATAAGTATATTTCAGTAATGAAGGTGACATGGCCGATACTAACGTAACTATAAGCAAGGGACTTGAGGGAATATACATAGCTGATACCAAGTTGTGCAAGATAGACGGTACAAACGGGAAGCTCTGGTATAGAGGATACCCGATTGAAGCCCTGGCCGATAGTTCGAATTATGAGGAGGTTGCTTTCCTGCTACTGCATGGGCATCTTCCAACTAAATCTGAATACGAGATTTTTGTCAAGAAACTCGTCGATGAGCGTGAGGTTCCTGATGCCATCGAGGAGATTGTGGCTGAATTTTCCGGCCGCACACATCCGAACGATATCCTTCGTACCTGCGTTTCGGTCCTTTCTTCCTATGACACTGACATGGAGGACAAGAGCGTGGAGGCGAATGAGGAGAGAGCGATCAAACTCATTGCCAAGATGCCCACCATAGTGGCAATGATTGGCAGATACAGACAGGGAAAACCAGTTGTCCGCCCCCTTGCCAAGCTTTCCCACACTTCAAATTTCCTCTACATGCTTACAGGAAGGGAACCAGACAAGGACTCTGCAAAGCTGATCGACCTCATGTTCATACTCCATGCTGAGCATGGAAGCAACGCATCTACTTTTTCCACGCTTGTTACTGGATCAACGCTTGCAGATGTGTATGCATCCGTTGTGACCGGAATTTCGACCCTCAGGGGGCCGCTTCATGGTGGAGCCGACGAAGCTGCGCTCAAGATGATGAGAGCCATAGGAGAGCCTGACAATACAGAGAAATACATAGAGGATGCACTTGCAGGCAAACAGAGGATCATGGGTTTCGGTCACAGGGTGTACAAAGCTTATGACCCGCGGGCAAAGATCGTTTACAACTACCTTAAGATATTCATGAAGAAAACCACCGATCCGTCAGTAGAGAAGCTGCTGGAAATCGCCATCAGGGCGGAAAAGCTCATGGAGGAGAAGCTCAGCAAAACCAAGGGAATCTGGCCTAACATAGATTTCTTTTCCGGACCACTGTACATCGGCATTGACGTACCGTCTGATCTATTTACTCCCGTGTTCGCATCCGCAAGGGTCGCAGGGTGGTGTGCCCATCTTTTCGAATACTGGCAGAACAACCGGCTCTTCAGGCCCCTCGACAACTACACCGGGGAGCTTGACGTGAAATATGTGCCCATAGAGAGGAGATAGGCACTTTCAAATATTTCCGGAAACGTATTTACATTCACCATTTTTTCTTTTGTCCATAAGAACGCATTGTAATTTTCATGCGGGATTTCGGCAGTTACTATATGAACTATCCAGATGCATTCGAAATGGTGCACTGTTTAGACTTCCGCAAGAGTGAACGGGATCTTGAGGAAATCTGCACATTCGCATCTTGCCATATATATGATTATGGTTTGATGAGTCCAGTGGGCCAGGGAACCTGAACAGCCAAATTTTTATTATTTCCCTGTCTCTTGTTACCTATGGTTTTGAATGCCACATACTGGATTCCCCACGGCGATGAGCTAATTGACCTGCCCAACGAGAACAGCAGGGTAATGGCAAAAAAGATAGCCGGATCTGCCAGCATGGATAACTCAGATGTAAGGGTTGTCATCTCGCCGCATGGCCTGACGCTGAGCAGGAATATCGGCATTATAATGACTGAGAATTTTGCGGGCAACTTCAGGGTAGCCACCCGCATTATACGGGGCAAATACATGAATGACGGGAAACTTGCCGGGATTATCGCCGATTCCAGCCCTGGGATCGTTGAAAGGGTTACCTTCGCGACCGGGTCCGGGCCCAAGTCGACCTTTCCTATCGATTTCGGGACCCTGATACCGCTCCAGTTCTTTCCTGGAGGCGATGTAGTCATGATGGGTCAACCCAGATTCAACAGGAGAGAAGAACTGGTGGAATTTGGCAGTGTCCTGTTCAAAATACTGGATGAATATGACAGGCGGGTTTCCATGGTATTCAGCGCGGACATGGCTCACACGCATGCCGCAGATGGCCCTTATGGCTATTCACCCGCCGCAAAGGTCTATGATGATGCAGTGCAGGACATGTTTCGGCTGAACAGTTTCTCCAGATCCATGGAAATTCAAGAATCCATCATCAGTGAAGCCAGGCCTGATAGTTACTGGAACCTTCTAATAATGCTCGGGTTCCTCAAGGCAGGCGAGATTAGGATGCATATGGAATACTATTACGTGGAGCATTATTTCGGCATGCTTTTTGCTCACAGCCAGCCATATTTATCTACCCGGTAGCGATAACTTAAAGTATACATGAATCCGTCCATAAAATATGCTCTTGTAGCTGCTGTTGCCGTTATGGTAATAGTCCCCGGCGTTTACGTGATTATGCAATTGCAGAGTGCGGATTCACGATCTTCCTATCCGATGAACTTCCTGCCTTCCAACGTCACGGCTGTGGCGATGATATCCCACAATGGGACAGTCTATTATCCCTTTGCAGTGAACGGCAGTGCAGGTATTGTCCTGCAGGCATCGCTGACTACAATTGCTTCAGGGAAATCCGGCTTGAAGCTTAATGTTTCATCGACCATCCTGACTGAGCAGAGCACTTACAAGGGGTTCTCGGTCTTTGAGATCTCGAGCCTGAATGTCTTTTCGCTATTCAGCACAGGCCTCAATAGCAGCATGATGCGGTATATAGGTGTATTTCTGAACTACACAAATCTTTCCGGCATTACCAACATATCACTATTTGCTGCGAATCCCTCATCCTCAGTAACGGTGGTGGGAGAACTGGGGGCAGTATATGCAGCACTGGATTCCTATTCGGGCAGGACATCATTAAACCCTGCATTACTTTCCACGCCTGATCGTGCAAACATGTCACTCTACATCCCCCTGCACAGCCAGAACGTCTCCTACATCAGTTCTAACCTGTCCTCCTCAAACCTTACCATAAACGTCGCCCTCGCTTCATCAAGACTGGCAGATGAAGCCTACCTTGCGTACCTTGCGCTGTCACCTGCACAGTTCCAGATGAAGATCGTCGGTTCGTCCACAAT
>JAJYRT010000216.1 GCA_021793945.1 Thermoplasmata archaeon | reverse complement strand
CTTTCAAAAGTCCTTTCTGGAATAGCTGCACCTTCCAGTGGAACCGCGGATATCGCTGGCATATCAGCTAACAGCAAGTCCGAGAGAAAAAAAATTCCTCTTCATGTAGGATACGTTTTCCAGAATCCAGATCACCAGATATTTACCAGGAGCGTCAAAAACGAGCTCTATTACGGTCTTAAGAACATAGGAATAAAGAGGGACGAGGCCGAAGAGAGCATAAATTCGGTTCTGGCAAGGGTGGGATTGGCTGACAAGGCCGACGAGGACCCGATTTTCCTTGGCAGGGGGCAGAAAAGGCGACTGGCGGTTGCCAGCAGCATAATAATGAAACCGGAAATTCTCATAGTGGACGAGCCAACAACCGGTCAGGATTACAAGATGTCCAAGGAGATAATGGAGCTCCTTACTGAACTCAACATAGAGGGTACGACCATACTGATAATAACGCACGATATGCGGCTCGTTGCAGAATACTGCAGGAGAGTGGTGGTAATGAGCAAGGGAGGCATAGTTTTTGACGGTACCCCCGAAAAACTCTTCATGGAAGACGACATACTCGAGCTCTCATCTCTATCAGAGCCGCAGTCTGTTAGGATATCAAAGGAACTCGTCAAGCAGGGATTCCTCAGGAAGCCTCTCATAAGCGCAAGAGAATGGTTGCAGTTCTTTAATTTCATGAGGCTGAAGAGCGGTTTCGAGTTCAGCACCTATGATGAGATGGACAGTATGGCACACACCCTCATCGACACAATAGTCAGTAAGAAAGGAAAGCCAGCGTCACTTGTATATATCGAACGGGGAGGCATGGTTCCTGCCTATATGGTCCTGAACAGATTTCCCGACATCAGGGCACACAGAATCCGGGCAAGTTATTATTCTGATGTGGGAACCGCTAGCAAAGATGTTGAAATATATAACTTCCCCAAGGATCTTGGAAGTGTGGAAAAAGGATATATTCTTCTTATTGACGAGATTGTTGACACCGGTAAAACAATGTTAAGGATCCGCGAGGAACTTAATTCACACTTTGACGCAGAGATCGTAACAGCGTCAATTTTTCTGAAGAGGCAGTCCTCATATGTACCGGACTTTTATTCAAAACTGGTGGAAAGCGATGTGTGGGTTGTCCTTCCATATGAGAAGAATGAAACTATTCACAGCATAGGAATAAAGAGGCCCGAGGATCTTGACCATGTTTCTGCCATGTTTATGGGTGATGTAAGCAACTACGGAAAAATAGATGATCATGCCAGAAGAATTGCAGAAAGGATAAAGGAGAAGTCATTGGATCCAAAGATAATAGTTTATAAGTTGCCGGAATCCCTTCTATTCGCCAGAATCCTGTCTGATGCACTGCGTGTTAGCAATGTTGCCGGGATATCGGATCGGGAAGAGATTTCAGATCTTCCACTTGCGAATCTGGAAGGGGGGATACTTCTGGTCGCACTGGGGTCGTCGACCGAAATAGAGGAGATTAGAGTAGATTTATCCTCTTACGGAAAGGTGGAGATAATCACACCAAATTTTGAGGTAGCGGACGCATATCGATCCGGATAGTTATTCCTTCTGAATGCAATGAGCCGGACTTTACATTCTTGGAAGACCCGATTGTCCATTACTTGATCGTTTTCAAATGAGGAAGATAAAGCGGGAAGGAGCTAATACCGTGCGTTTTCAACCAGCCAGATTCTTCGGTTTACCTCTTTTTCCTGTATGCGTTTAACCTTTTCGTATCTATTGTTCATTATGGACAAAGGAATATCACGGCTTTCGGACACTTTCCTGATCATCGACTTGACAGAATCCCGGTCCTTAATTATCCGAAGTGTTTGAATGTCACATCCCCTGATCGGAGCGTGCGTTATCCACACCAAAATTTTGCCCATGAGCACTATACTTATCACCGTAGACAGCAGAATCGCTATCAGGATAACCTGCAGGATGGTAGAATTAATACGAGGCACTATCAGAATAGATTCAATAAGAATGTCGAATTGCAGGGAAAAAATGCTAAAGATATAAAAGATGATTTTTGTAGCGTAGTTTCCCCTGGCAAGCAGTGTATATTCAACAAGGGCAGCATCAATTTCATTTTGGTTTAAGATCTGTAATGCATCTTTCCGGAATACAACTCCAGTGGCTGCCTTTCTAATTTCCTTCACTATTCCATGCATTCCTGCTCCTTCTGAGAGGAATACCTGGGCATCAGCAATGTCGGGCAAAAGAGCATGCAATCTTGATGTAAGATCCCTGTCTAAAGTATATCCAGAATTATTTGCTCTGGTTTTCAGACTCTTGATTAGGAGATAACCAAGTATGGAGTAAAGCATGATGGGAACGGGTAAAATTCCGATGATTAAAGAGAGATCACCGAATCCTGAATACGATACCAGTGTAATGGTAATAAAAATTATCTCTACAAATATCACGTTAAACGCACTGGTTATAGGAGTTCTTTTTATCTCCAGAGGGCCTTTCACCAACCCGATCAGGAAAACCAGGGGCCCGGAAATAGCACACACAATGGCTAGCGCAATAAGTTCATTGAATACTTTAGTTAGTATCAGTTCAATGAGAAAAGCAAAAACTACTCCAGCAATTATAAAAGAGACATCTCTTGGAAACTTTGCCATTAATGACAATTTCGTAAGTTTCTAATAACTCTTTCGCCTGTCCGGCTTTGC
>JAJYRT010000036.1 GCA_021793945.1 Thermoplasmata archaeon | reverse complement strand
CGGTTGACACCATAGTTTTCGGAAGGCGGTCCTATGAAGGACACGCTCAGGTTCACGCACTGGCGAACCGAAAGAAAACTGATCAGGAATTCCTTTATGATTACTCGAGATTTCTCGAGAGATGCAAGCTGATAGTACTCAGCAACACGTTACAGAAAACAACCTGGGGTAATTGCAGAATTGAGAAAGGCGATATCGGAAATTTGGTAGATCGGCTCAAAAAGGAACCGGGAAAGGACATAATAGTAGAGGGGGGACCTTCGCTGGCCCATGATTTCATCCAGAGAAGATTGGCTGATGACTACAAAATGCTCGTGATGCCGGTGATTTATGGGAAAGGCCCTCATTATTGGGGTACTATGGTGGATCAGGAAACGCTGAGACTTATCAACGTTAAGACTATGGCGCACGGTGAGTTGATTCTTCACTATGCAAGTGTCCGGTAGTGGTTGATCCTTGTTTGAACACCAATCTATTCCACAAAGTCAACCGGGATCATAACATTGATGCTTAAAAAACAGAATCTAAAAAAATATCGCTGAAACAGAAATTATATGCCTGATAGTGGGTCTGTCCGGATTTGGACCGGAGTCTCCAACTCCCGAAGCTGGAAGGATACCAGGCTACCCCACAGACCCTGTGATCGAGGAAAGGTTGCAGCCTTAATAATATTTCAGTCAGCGTGGAGGCATCCTTATGGCTCCGTCGAGCCTTATGGTTTCTCCATTGATCATGGCATTCTCTATTATGTGTACAGCCAGGGCAGCGAATTCTTCAGGCTTACCGAGTCTTGAAGGGAATGGCACCTGCTTTCCCAGCGATTCCCTCACCTCAGGAGGTAGCTTCCCAAGGAGTGGAGTGTCGAATATACCTGGAGCGATTGTCACGACTCTTATTCCGTATGCTGCCAGGTCACGGGCTATTGGAAGTGTCATGCCCACTATTCCGCCTTTGGATGCGGAATATGCAGCCTGGCCGATCTGGCCATCGAAGGCTGCGATTGAGGAAGTGTTCACGATCACCCCCCTCTCTCCATCGGCATTGGGGATATTCATTGTGGCGTGTTCAGAGAAAATGCGTATAGCATTGAATGTCCCTATGAGGTTTATCCCGATTACTCTCGTAAAGCTCTGCAATGAGTGGACTCCATTCTTTCCTACAACTTTTTCAGCTATCGCTATGCCTGCGCAGTTGATCAACCCATGAACATACCTGCCTGCCTTTGTCGCCTCTGAAAAAAGATTCTTTACGCTTTCCTCGCTCGTTACATCTGTTTTGATAAACGTTCCGTTCAGTTCTTTCGCCACAGCGACTCCATTATCCTGATCCAGGTCGGCTATTATTATGCGCGCACCATTACGATACAAAAGGCGTGCAACAGCAGCCCCCAGTCCTGAAGCACCGCCGGTTATGACAAATGACCTATCCTTTATTTCCATAAGTTGAAATGCAAAGAAAGGTCATAACCTTTCCACTATCATCCCGTTTGCCATTCCGCCACCCTCGCATATGGCGATCAGGCCGGTGCTGAGCTTCTCATGCTCCAGCGCGTTGATCATTGTAGCGAGAATTCTTGTGCCGGTGGCTCCAAGCGGATGGCCAATGGCGATTGCACCGCCATGAATATTTACTTTCTGCATTGGAACCTGGAATTCCTTCTGCCAGGCAAGCACTACAGGAGCAAAGGCTTCGTTTACCTCGAAGAGGTCTATATCGTCTAATTTCATTCCTGCCTTTTCAACAAGCTTTCTCGTAACCGGTATTGGGCCTGTAAGCATCTTAATCGGGTCAACACCGACAGCAGCTGTTGAAACAATTCGCGCCTTCGGTTTGAGATTGAATTCATCCACCGATGCCCCGGACGCAAGAAGGGCAAGGCTGGCACCGTCCGATATCTGGCTTGAGTTCCCGGCAGTGATCATCTTCAGCCCCTCAAATGCCGGAGGCAACCTGGCCATTTTTTCAATATCTACCGTTTCCCTTACGCCTTCGTCCTCACTGACAGTTACTTCCTTCCCGTCGTCTGCAGTTACCTTGACCGGCACGATTTCTTTTGTTGTCCTGGGCCTGGCCTTGAACGCGAGCCTGTGACTCCTTTCTCCAAGCCTATCCATTTCCTCCCTGGTGACGCCCCATTCTCGGGCAATCATTTCAGCGCCTACGGCCTGGCTGAACCAGCCATTATCCATGCCGTATCTTGCCTTAAGGCTGGAAGTAAGCGGGGAAAAGCCATCCTTGAAATTACTGTACATCGGAATACGCGTCATGGATTCCACTCCTCCGGAAAGAACAATGTCATAGTTGCCAGACATTATTCCGTAAGCCGCAAAAGTGGCCGCCTGCAGGCTGGAACCGCACTGGCGATCTATTGTCGTAGCAGGAACACTCTCTGTGAACCCTGCAGATAGCCACGCATTTCTCGCTATATTTGTCGACTGTTCGCCATTCTGTGTTACGCAGCCTATCAGGACATCGTCGATCAGTGAATCGTAAACATTGTTTTTTCCGACAACGTTTATCATCAGGTCCGCCAGGAGATCCACCGGATGCTTGTTCTTGAGCTTCCCGTTGCGCTTTCCCATCGGTGTCCTCTTTGAGTCGATCACAAATACTTCCTTTGAACTGTTCCCCCTGACCATATTATTTCCTCTGTTTGTGTAATGAATATATTCCATTAAATGTTGTCTTTTCAGACATGTGAAAAACATGAAACTGCTGAATCTCAAGCTTTACAGCAGCGTGAGTATATGGTAAAATGTACAGACATAAATCTTTATATTCATTACGGAATTTCAACTGTGGAAACCCGAGAGACAGATGACTACCACAGGATGCTGACCAGGATCGACGGCATCAACCGGTATAGAAATCTCCTTGCTTTGCAGGATGAAATCTGGAAAATGCACAGCAAGTACCCGTTTTCCGTTTATGCAAACATAAAGGGCAGGCTGGCGGAGAAAATCAAGCTTTTTGAAGGACCGAACTGTGATTCCATAAGCATGAGAGTAATATTCATCAATGGGTCATGGGTCAACCTGGAGAAAGCTGACTGCATTGCTGCCCAGCAGAAGGGGATGAAGTTGCCGGATTTCATGGCAATAAAATACCCCCATTCAGTCGATTTTGAGATACCCCAGAACGCCCTCAAGAGCATGGGTAGTTCCAAGACCGCAGATGGATCTTCGCCTCTGGGCAACCCAAATCAGGAATTCTCCATTGCCATTGAGGTGCTGCAGACGCGCCTGGAATACCTGATCAGGATTGTGGACCACATGGAATCTCTTTACACTGCCGCAATACCCAGGATATCCGAGAACATCAAGGAGATCAATGGGAAGCTTGACGAACTTTACAAGAGACTTGACTCTTTCAAGCAGTCCTGAACCGATCTTTTTTATTGAATTTGCCATCCAAAAAATTAGATAAGTGAATTGCTATTCACTGAGAGAATAAAATGTCTACCGTATTGCTTGAAACCAATGTTGGAAATATTGAGATAGCTCTTTTTGATGAAACCATGCCCGTTACTGCAGGAAACTTCCGGAAGCTGGTTGAGAAGAAGTTCTACGACGGAACTGTATTCCACCGCGTCATACCTGACTTCATGATACAGGGCGGCGATCCAACCGGCACAGGGATGGGCGGACCAGGCTATAATATAAAGGACGAATTCAGCAGGGACAACAGGAACGACCGCGGTACAATATCCATGGCAAATGCTGGCCCCAACACTGGAGGGAGCCAGTTTTTCATCAATCTTGTCAATAATAATTACCTGGACAAAAAGCACCCCGTCTTCGGGAAAGTGACCAACGGTATGGAGGTTGTTGACGCAATCAGCAAGGCCAAGACGGACAGAAACGACAGGCCACAGAACAAGATTTTTATAAAAAGCGCTAGAATACTCTAGCCGCTATCCCTCTGTCTGGATGCCGTAGAGCTTGGCGAATGTCCCACCTGATTTAAGCAGGTCCACTAGCTTTCCCTCCTCCACCTTCCGTCCGTGGTCCAGAACTATTATGTTGTCAACAAGGGAGATCATGCTGAACCTGTGCGTGATCAGAATAAGCGTCCTGCCGGCGAGATATTTTGAAAGTGCGGCCATGATGACCTTCTCCGACTCCGGGTCAATCTGTGAAGTCGGCTCATCCATGACAAGAATTTCCGGTTCACGTACCAGCGCCCTCATAATTGAGACGGCCTGCCTCTGTCCCTCCGACAGGTTCCGCCCCATTTCCCCAATGCCTGTATCCAGTCCGTGATCCAGTCCGGAAAAAATTGTGTCAAGGCCAAAGGAAACGGAAAGCCTGTCGACAGTCTCCCGCGATATGTCAGGCCTGCTGAATATCACGTTCTCGTAAATGGACCCCCTGAACAGAAACTGTTCCTGCAGCACTGGGGCTATGAGCTTTCTGTATGACGAGGTCTCTATTGACCTCAGGTCCACTCCATCGATGGACACAGAACCACCCG
Organism: Thermoplasmata archaeon; assembly: GCA_021793945.1. The sequence goes on along the minus strand of JAJYRT010000036.1, from coordinate 10,326 downwards.
TGGCATCGAAGAACTTCATGATTATGTTGCTCAGCGTTGTCTTTCCAGCTCCGGTGTGACCCACGATTCCTATCCTTGATCCCTTCGGGATAGCCACGCTTATTGAGTCAAGTGCTTTCTCATCACCATAGGAGAAGGACACATCCTCAAAGACTATTGATCTGTCGAATTCTGCACTGGTGCCTCCCCTAAAATCAGTCCTTTCTCTCTCTGTGTCTATTATGGCATAGATCCTCCCGACGCCAACCATTGCAGATTGGTATGACGTGTAGGTCTGCGAAAGCTGCACAACCGGATCAAAAAACTCCTGCAGGTACACAACAAACGCCACCATTATCCCAATTGTCACGAGACCGGACACAAGTTGTATTCCTCCCGCTATGATCACGATCGTTATGCCCGCGGCTTCAATAACCCGGATAATGGAGCCGTAGATCGAGGAGAGCCTCTGGGCTTTCATGTTAGACCTGTAGTTGTTCCCGTTAAGTTTGCTGAACTGTTCTGCCGTCCTGGCCTCCGCACCGAAAGACTTGATGAGCCTGATTGCGTTTATGTTCTCGCTGAGGTTGCCGGTAATGGCTGCTATGGTCCGCCTCGTGCCAAGGTAATTTCTCCTGACCCTGGGCTGAATTGCAAAGGTGAACCCTATCAGCAGTGGAATTGCGATCAGGGCATACAGGGTCAGCCTCCAATCAAGATAGACCATTATGGAAATGGAAACTATAACAGTGGAAATTCCGGAAATGACCTGCGGAACCTGGAATGTGAGGAACTCACTCAGGGCCTCTCCGTCGTTGGTGATCCTGCTGATCAGGTAACCTGTCTTAACATTCCCGAAGAACCTCAAGGGCACTCCCTGAAGATTTGCAAGTGCCCTGTCCCTCAGCGATTTTATTGTTGATTGAGCGACTCTTGTCGAGGAAATGGTCCTTATCCTGTTTGAAAAGAACTGAACAATATAGAGAAGCAGGAATAGGAGCCCATAGAATACCAGCCCTGTTGAGTTCCGGGACAGTACGCTGTTGATGGCAAGCCCGAGCGACAGGGGATAGAGTGTCCCTGCTACCGCAGTTACAAAGACCGTCAGGATCACCTGCCTGCTGTCCTTCCTGAATGACAACATATCCCGGATGAGCCTGGCCAGGCTGCCCCTGGTATCTATTTTCCCGAAATACCGGTCCTCGGTTTCGTCGTATGTCTGCAGTTCAGGCAGCTGGATCACCTTCCTCGCCTGGAATCCTGGGTCCTCTCCCTGCATCCTGCGTACTTGTTTCACCGTGCAGAAGCATGATGGTGCCATGATCAAGCTTTAACACGCGATCCGCATATTTCATTGCAGAATGCCTGTGGGTAACATTTATCACCGTCATTCCCCCAAGGCGGTTCTTTATCATCCTGAACATTTCCAGTTCCGTCTCCGGGTCGACGCTCGAGGTTGAGTCGTCCAGTATAAGCACCTGAGGTTTCCCAAGTATTGCTCTCGCAACAGCAATTCTCTGTTTCTGCCCTCCGGAAAGCGTTATCCCGCGTTCTCCGACAAGAGTGTCGTACCCATCGTGAAGGCCTTCTATGAATGAGGAGATGTTGGAAATGGCAGCGGCGTATCTTACGTCGTCCATTGATGCACCGGGAGACCCATATGCAATGTTTTCCCTGATTGTGCCGGACAGGAGGGTGATTTCCTGCGGAACAATGGAAATTATGCGCCGCAGTACGGTGAGTGGCATGCCCTTGATATCTACCCCGCCGATCCTTATTGACCCAGAGTCCGGATCATAGAACCGCAACATAAGGTTCACAAGTGTGCTTTTTCCAGCAGCAGTCTTTCCCGTAATGCCCACGAATTCCCCGCTTGAAATGGAGAAGCTCACGGAATCCAGTATTATCCTGTTCCCTCTTGAGAATGAAACGTTTTCGAACTCAAGATCGGATGATACAGATGCACTGCTGCCCCTGTCCGCAATTTCGACGTACTCTTCGGAAATTACGTCATTTATTCTCTGTATTCCTGCTCTTGCATTTTCAGAGAAGACTATTAGCCTGCCGATAGAGCTCACCGAAGGGCTGACCAGAGTAAGTATGTTTATTGCCGCAACAAGTGGGCCGACAGCCGCACCGGAGATCAGGGATGAGTATCCACCGTAAATCAATATTATCGTTGCCGCAGCTCCCATTACCAGTGGCAGCAGATTGTTATAAAGCCCCCTCAGCCTGGCCACCTGTACATATTCCTGGTAATAGCTGCCTGTGGTGTTCCTGAACTTCGATATCTCCCAGTCTTCTCCAGAGAAACCGCGGATGGTCCTCTGGCCTATTATGTTCTCCTGCAATTCCTCATTCAAGCGCCCATAGTAGCCCCTGATGCTTCTCCAGTGAAGCCTTTGCTTTCGCTGGAACATCATCCCGATGTATACCATCAGGGGCACGGACAGGATGAAAACGGCAGCGTAAACCCCGTTTATGGTCAGGAGGAAATAAAGGCCGAACAGGATCATGAAGATTGTGGGAATAAGCTGGGATAGAGTTGAAGTGATGAAATTCCTTGAGGCCTCGATGTCCATTGTGGTTCTCGAAAGCAGGTCTCCTGTAGTCTGGCCCTCAAAGAATGAGAAACTCTTCCTGACCAGATGGTTGAATACATTATTTCTCAGGTTGAAGGAGTAGGTCTGGCCGATGAACTGTGAACCATAGTTCACTATGAACTGAAATGCCGCGGAAATGACTGTAACCACAACTATGAGTATTGCAAAGTTCTCCAGCCCGTGAAGGTCGAGGCTTTCTATGGATGTAACCGAATCTCCTATGAGGATCGGTACGTACAGCCTTGCTATTGTTGATATTATGGCCGCTATAATGACGGCATAAAGGGCCCATTTCTTCCTTGAGATGTATTTGAAACTGAATATTAGAGGATCGAATACCCACAATATTTTCATGAACAGGTTGGAGGACACTGCTAAATTTCCCCTGGAGTCCGGCAATTCACGCCTGGTCTCTGAGCTATTCGGTATCGGGCTATATCTAAAATTTCTTTCGGCTTTTCCCTGCAGGAAAGCAGGGAATTGTTGTATGCCATGAATAATCCTGCAGGATAACCGTATTCCCATATCCTGCACAACCATGAAGTTGAAGCTTGGTGATAATGGCCACGGACAGAATGGCGGGATAGTAATGGGCTGCAAGAGCCCCCTTCCCACACATCCGCAACCTTAAAACAGAAAGGTTTAATTCAGTTTCACTATTAGGTGGCTGTTACGCTTCATATTGATGGAGTTTAGAGGGATTTAATGGCAACGGAAAAGGGTCAAAAGAAGGGAAAGGACAAGTGGAAAGAGAAATCATGGTACACTCTTGTCGCTCCCAGTTACCTGGGCGGCAAGGAGCTAACGCTTACCCCTGCTAACGGGGAGAATGACATGATTGGAAGGAACATAGAAGTTCCTGTTTCGGATTTTACCGGTAACTTCAAGAAATCAGGCGCAAAGATCATATTCAGGGTCGTGTCCTGCCAGGGAACCAAGTGCGAAACTATGTTTCTCGGGCACAGCATTAGTGACGATTACATCAGGAGAATGGTAAGGAGAAGGAAAGAGAGGATAGATATTATTACAAATATCAAGACGACCGATGGCTTCACGATGGCAGCGAAGATTGTTGTCGTGACTGACGGCAAGCTTACAAGCTCAAAGAGAGCTGCAATCAGGAAAGTCACCGAGGATTTCCTTCATGAAAAGACCAACACGATGAATTTCCAGGACCTTTCCAGGTATATAATAGGCGAAGACATTGCAAATGAGATAGTCGATGCGGCTAAGGACATTTACCCTATTAAGAAAATAGAGATCAGGAAGTCTGAGGTTCTTGGCACTGGAACAGCAACAGAATCTCCACCGGAACCCGCCCCTGAAACCACGCCAGAGACAGTTTCCTGATATCGACTGCCGGGGTGGCTCAGTTGGTAGAGCGTCGGACTCATAAGAACAAGAAAGTCTGAGAAATCCGAAGGTCTCGGGTTCGACCCCCGATCCCGGCACTATTGTTATTTTTAGTGTGCATTTACAGTCCAGATTTCAATGCGTTCTTCCTGTTTTAGGGATTCAGCTGACCGGCCATTTGTTCCGTTAGCGAAAAGACCCTGCCGGTCTTTACCTGATCGATTTCAACATCCTCCGGGAAGAACTCTGATCCAATTATGCTGGATGAAAATACTCCGTACCAGCCTCTTCCCCTTACCAGGTAGAGACGGTTATAATCAACATAGACTCCAGAGTTAGGTGGTGCAGTATAATAGGCTATTTCCGCCTCCATTGTGCCCTTCCCCAGCCCGAGCATGAGAAGGTTCGGTGTTCCCGTAAGCAGCTTCTTATCCGAAGCAATTTCAATCGCGCTTTCCAGACGCTGAGTCAACCTGCCCGACTGAGAGATAACGAGCCTGAGGAAGAATTCACTGTCCGTCTGGTTCCTTATTTCAGAAATTCCAAGAATTTCACTAATTCCGCCTTTATCAAACGCCCCGTTGTGGGCAAGATAGAGATCAATGTTCTGGTCTGATGCATGGAAAGGATGGGAATTGACCACCCCATGCGGTTCCTGGGGGGAAGCTTTCCTGGCATGGACCAGCATGAGGCCATTATGGGCTGATACAGGACTGGCATCATACACCGGGGCTGATGTCCTGTAGTATACCAGATCATCCTTTGAAAATGCGACATACCCCCAGCCGTCAGAATGCATCGGGGGATCTATTCCCATTGCATCAAGTAACGGATCGTTTCTGGCAACGTCCTGAAGCGACATGAAGATTTCCGGGAACACCTGGGAAAACTCACCAACTATGGCCAACATCCTGCACATTCAGATTCACCTGTCCTCACAAAGCATGCTGTTGATGTATAGCTGTAAAGCGTATATTCCATTTTGCTTTCTTCCCGGGGGTTATGGAAATGAATCCAATTTATAGATGATTTAAATAATGCATTACAATGAAGTTTTCCTGGGAGAGAGCCGTCAAATGATAAAGATATCTGAATTGAGGAAGGTCTACAGTGACGGAACTGTAGCACTTGACGGGATTGATGCCGAGATAGAACGTCGAGTCACTGCGGTCATAGGGCGGAACGGCGCCGGAAAGACCACGATGATGCGGATACTTTCAACCCAGCTTGCTCCAACTTCCGGAAATGTTTTCATAGACGGGCTTGACATCATGAAAGAGACCACGAAGGTGAGGAAAAAGATAGCAAGCATTCCGCAGGAGGCGACCCCAATTGGCATCCTGACGCCGGAAGAGCACGTTACCCTTTACCTCCTGGCACGGAATTTTTCACACAGTGACGCCAGGAGGGAAACCCTCATCGCCCTTGATAACCTCGGGATAAGGGAATACAGGAACAAGCCAGCAGACACATTATCCGGCGGAACGAAGAGGAAGATATTTGTCGCAATGGCCATCGCTTCCAATGCTGATACAGTATTCCTGGATGAGCCGACGACTGGACTCGACCCTGTATCTCGAATGGAGGTGTGGTCATCCATTAGAAAGCTGGATGGCAACATAATCGTTACCACACACTACATGGAGGAGGCGGAAGAACTATCACAGGAAGTCTTCCTGGTGGACAGGGGGGCCGTGATGGAAAGGGGAGAAGTCAAGGCGCTGCTCTCCCGCTTCAGCGGAAAGCTGAGGGCAGAAAGCCATTCGCCGATCGATGGCGCCATGCAGATATCCAACACATTCATCAAATACATACGGAGCGGGGAAGTGGAGAAATATGCATCCATGGGATGCACAATAAAGAGGATCACTCTGGATGACATCTTCATAAACAGGGGTGTCGACGTTGAATCCTAGGTTTTCCCTGTACTTTGCCTGGTATTACGGGTTCAGGGTCATTGGCAGGGGTTCTTCATATGTTATTGCATCCATTGCCACTCCCCTGACTCTGCTCTTTCTGGTGTTTGTTTTGTCCCGCGGGCAGCTTGTGGAGTACGCCATAGTCGGAGGGTTTGTGAGCCTGATAGCATCCAACGGCCTGACAAGCGCTTCGGACGCAGCTTTCCTGAGGCTTCAGGCAAAGATACAGGATCTGTTCATTGCAACAAGCATAAGCTCAACTGATTACATGATAGGCCTCACCCTGAGCTTCCTCCTTTTCACGACTCCGGGCATAGTGCTGTATGCAGCCCTTTCACTTTTATACCATCTCTTCACCATAGAACGCGTCCTGGTACTGGTTGTGGTGCTTTTCATGCTGGCTCTGTCGACTTCTGCAATCTCCTTCATAATAGCAGGTGCGATCAAACATATAAGGAATGTGTGGGGAATAGTTGGCATTCTCTCAATAATAATGACTGTCCTGCCGCCGACATTCTACCCTTACACATACCTGCCTAAGTCAATAATATACGTACTTGCAATATCTCCGGCCACACCTGCTGCGATAATACTTCAGGGATCCTTCGGCCTTTCGCCGGAATTTCTTGCCATGATACTGGTTCTTGTGGCGGAAACCGCGGTCTACCTGTCACTGGCCAAGTATTTCACGAGATGGAGAGAAAAATAATTCCCTGCCCGCATGGGCAATATTGACATAGCACCGTGGCAGATGCATAGTCCGGACAGATAATTGCCGGTCCGGATTAAGATTTGTGCCTACTCGCCGGGATATGGCCTTTCAGAGCTGTTTGACCTGTGACCACCATAGGATCTTCCTGAATAGGAATTACGGCCATAACCGCTGTTTCCCCCGCGCCTTCCACGGTCAAATCTTCTGTGGCTGTCGGTGTCCCTGCTTTCAGATCGTCTTGGCTTAAAATCAGCCATCTCAAGCGAGACTTCCTGGCTTATCTGTGAGTCAAGCTCGATGCACTTCATCCTTATCTTCACCGAATGCTCAATCTCCCTGATCAATGTCATTTCATCCGGGCTGACAATGGAAAAAGCAGATCCATCGGCGCCCATCCTTGCGGATCTTCCGACGCGATGGACGTATACGTATGGTTCCGATGGCGTATCATAATTGATTATGTCTGAAATCCCGGTTATGTCCAGGCCCCTTGCCGCAACGTTTGTTGCAACCAGGAACTGGGCAGTTCTCCTGAATTCCTGAAGGGCCTTTTCCCTCTGCGCCTGTCTGAGGTCGCCGTGCATTACAGTTGCCTTGTATCCTTTCCTGACCAGTGCATTGTAAAGGTAATCTGCATTCCTCTTTGTATCGGAGAATATGATGGATTTCTTTGGCTTGAATTCACTGATATATGTGAAAAGGGTTTCGAGCTTTGCGGATCGCTTTGACATCGCATACTTGTGTGAAATGGAATTCACTGTGAGCTCCTTGTCCTGGCTTATGTTGAGGTACTGCGGATTTTCCATGTACTTTTTTGACATCTTTGCTATCCGTTCGGGAATGGTCGCAGAGAACAGCATGACCTGTTTCTCCTTTGGCATAACGGACATGATGTATTCCACGTCCTCCATGAACCCGAGGTCGAGCATCATGTCTGCCTCGTCAAGAACCAGGATCTTTGTCTGGTTGAACTTGAGCTCACCCCTCTCCATAAGGTCTATTATCCTGCCTGGAGTTCCAACCACGATGTTCGGCTGCCTCCTGAGGGAGTCGATCTGGACGTTTATTGATGCCCCGCCGTAAACCAGGGTTCCCCTTAGCTTTGATCCTGCCGTCAATTTCTGCACAACGTTAAACACCTGTATTGCAAGTTCCCTTGTAGGAACAACAATTGTGGCTGCCATTTTGTCCTTGGCAGTTAGAAACTGGATTATGGGTACCAAAAATGCTCCCGTCTTTCCCGTTCCGGTCTTGGACTTCACTACTATATCCTTTCCGGCCAGGGCCAGCGGGATTGCCTTTTCCTGCACCTCAGTGGGTGTTGTGAAGTTCATCTTGTTTAGCGCTTCTTCTAGTTCCTGTTTCAGGTTAAATTCTTCGAAAGTTGTCATCTTAACACACTTGTAAATAAAAATCAGAATATTGTCAATGACCCTGCTTTTATTTCTGAACTTGTATTGCAAACAAGTATATAAGTAATATTTAACTTTTTCTAACATGCCTTCATTTCGCATGCCCCGGCCATCTGCACCCTGAACCTGACCCAGCGAGTCCCGCACAGCAGCGCTATGAATTTCAGATGTTCATCTTGCTCATCCCGAAAATGATCACGCCAAATCCGACAAATGAGAAAGTGACAGAAAGCCAGCTGCTGATCTGGTGCGGCCCGATTTCGCTGCTGATCGTGGGGAAGAGGTTGTAGAAAAGGAAAGTCGGTACCGAAATTATGAGGAAAATAAGGCCAAGAGCTACCATTACAACCTCTCTCCTGTTTTCCCTGTACAGCGTTCTGGCTCTGGACATGAAACTTTCCCTGTGATCAGGCAAGGCCAGACACCCCCAGAAGAATGTACGCAAAGGCGAACAGGATTACCGGAAGGGCTTTTGTTGCAACTGAAAAGCTCTTTCCGGTCCTGGAAGTCCCGTACCATGAGAAAATGAAGAAGGCGAGAGACAGCGTGACCAGCACTGCCGATATGGTGAACAACCCGTTGAGGTAGTTGGCATAATTTCCGAAAACAGGGGAAACCATGGTAGAAACGGGTTCATTATACAGGTTTGCAATCGGCTTGATAACAAGGCCGTAGAGTATGAGCGGGACTGCGGCAACCATGTAAATAATCATGGACGCGTAGTAGGACATCAGAGGGCTCATCTTTATTCCCGTGCAAACACCCCCTCATGCTTGAGATATACCAGGAACAGCAGTGACATGAGTATGAGGTTAAGCGAGAGCAGCACTGTCCAGATGGTCTCGTAGTTCGAGATTGCAGTAACAGCGACATACCACATACCCACCGCGATAACGAACTGTATCGCAACAATTACATAGAGAAGCAAACTAATTTTCATTCTTCATCAGATCCTTTTTCGCGAACCTCATTGCATACACCGTGAACACAGACACCATGGTTATGCCCCACCACATAGCCATCGTCAGCAGTCGGGTCTGCGTGAGCCCGGGTTGGGAATATCCCCACAGCCCCATTATGAACAGCGCTATGATATAGAATACCCCGAAAACAGTTATCATCGGCCTCTCCAGTGCCCCCTTCGATTTATAGCGATCTATAAAGGGGATGAACAGGAGGGAAATGAAGAAGAAGGTTACCAGCGGCACCCCTCCAGTTGTGAGCCCATATCCGGCCAGGTCCATAAGTTTGTAAACGGGCATTATGTACCAGTCCGGGAATGGTGTAAGGCCATATAACAAGGCGCCGTAGGCTGGGGGAAGAACCTGCATGAAAAAAGCAGAAAATATCAGGATTATCGCGATGAAAATCAGCGAGGTGAATACAGTGTAGATTAGGTTGATCGGATACCATGGGTAATATTTCTTCTCGGCCTTGGCCTCTTTGCGGTCGGAAAGATTGAAAGGTCCTGATTTCTCAAACAGGAAGAAGTGCAGGAAAGCGATAAGAAGGATGAGGCCGCCAACTATTGCGACGTGCAGAGCGAGAAGGTGCCCTACTGTAGATGCCGTCGAGGCATTGCCAATAAGGAGCGAGATTAGCCAGTTGGAGAGTGCCGGCATAAGCCTGCCGATAGCACTCCTTTGGACGAGCAGTTCCATTACGTGCAGAGCAGAAACCCCGATATATGTCTCAGACAACAGGTATCCCAGTACCGCCTCAACATAGACGAGTATGAACAGCACCACGCCAAGCATCCATTGCAGCCAGCGGAACCTTCCCTTGTATGCACCAACAAAGTAATTCCTGAACATATGAACGTAAATGATTACGACCATAGCATATCCCATAAAAAGATGAGACGTGAGCAGAAGACGCCCGAAATAAACGCCATTGATAATCTCCTGTGTCGATCCATATGGATTCCCCTGCTCAAAGTAATAGAAAAGCAGCATTCCGGACACCGCAAGGTACAGGAGGCAGGTCATGAGGAATGACCCCGTCCAGTAATCTATCCTGAACTCCTTTTTTGTAACCGAACGGAGGGAGATTTTGTAAGACCCGGGAGGTGACTCATCCTCATCCAGGACATTCATCAGGTTGTAGTCATTCTTTTCTTCCATCTGCATTACCTTTCAGTAGTTTCCCGGCCACGGGCCATTTGAGCTTGAAACAACAGTTGCTTTGTACAGGGAGGTACTCCCTTGGTATAGCGTCAAGGCAGTGCCGCCCGACAGGTTTTCTTCCTGGACTTCCGAACCGTACGTCTCACCATTTGGCTGCCACAGATGTGTCCTTATGACGGCGTTCAGGGGATTCATGCCGATTGCGTAGATGTAATCCGTTGT
>JAJYRT010000215.1 GCA_021793945.1 Thermoplasmata archaeon | reverse complement strand
TAACCCGGAAACTTAGACCAGTAGGTTTCCAGATATTTATCCTCATTCTGCCAGATTCCTCTTGTCATGGAGGGGCAGTGCTTTCCTGCAACGAGATACCCCACCTGATCGTAAACCTCCTCTCCATCCTCGTTTAAAACAGACACATTCATTCCGAGTCCTCTGTAAAGGCACCTTGGCATCAGGGGTATGGCAGCCGTTGAGGCCAGGAAACATCCTATTATGTCTGTTCCACCTGAAACATTTGCAATGGGTACTTTTTCCTGGCCAAGATCCCTGAAGAGCCACATCCAGGAATCCTCATCCCACGGTTCACCGGTTGAACCAAAAAGCCTGATTCCCTTGAACGGTTTCCGGATTCCCCTGGATTTGAGTGTTCTAACAAGTGTGGGGGACACTCCAAGGAGTGTTACGCTGTGAGCTGAGATGAGGTTCCACAGCCGGTTTGAGTCCGGGAAGTCAACTGCCCCATCGTATACGAAAATGGAGCCTCCCAGTGCATTTGCCCCTATAATTGACCAAGGGCCCATCATCCAACCCAGATCGGAAATCCAGAACAGTGTATCCCGGGAGGTCATATCCATGTAGTAACGGACCTCTTTGGCTATGTTGATGAAACTACCGCCGTGCACATGCACTGTACCTTTTGGTTTTCCTGTTGTTCCCGAAGTGTAAAGCATTAATGCAGGGTCTTCTGAATCTGTCTCTGCGGAGGATGTATATTCTCCCTCCTCCATGAGACGGTAAAAATCAAGTTCATCCTCCCTTTCAGGATGAATGAGGATGAGCTTCACTCCATCAAGAGCTTCAAGGGTTTTCCTCACATTTACAATTTTTCCCTTCCTGCTGTATTTTGAAAGGGAAAAGAGGAATTTTATGCCCGCATCCTCAATCCTGGTGCTTACCGCATCTGTTCCGTAACCTGAAAATATGGGGACCGCTACAGCTCCAATCCTCATGATGGAGTACAGGGAAATTATGCTCTCCGGGTTTGGGGGCATGTATATTCCAATCCTGTCTCCCTTCTTTACCCCCAGTTTCAGGAGTGAACCTGCCATTTTTCCTGTCATCCTGTCCAGTTCACTGAATGATATGGCTCCGGCTGTTCCATCCTCACGCTCGAATTTTATTGCGGGAGCAGAACTGTCCTTATGGTTCTCAACACAGTTCTTAGTTATATTTATCATGCCATCAACAAACCATCTGGACCATGGAATGCCGTCTTTATCTTCAACAAGCTGCCTGAACGGAACATCGAACCTAATGCCGCAGTCTTCAATAACTGCTGGCCAGAACCATTCCTGGTCCGAATCAGCCCTTTTGTAAAGTTCCTCTATGGTTTCAACTCCGTGCTTTTTGGCTAATCTCATGAGGTTTGTGTCCTGTGGGTTGGGAGGGACATAAATGAACTGATCCATTGATTTACAAATACACAAATTCAAAATAAATTTGTGGCAGGAATGCTAATTTATTAAGTTAGATGCATTTAATATCTCATGGTTTCGAGAATATTGTTGCATGTTGGACCGTCAGTGGCCAATTACGGCGTACAGAGTTCTGCTGTGGTCCCAAATATTGGCTTTGCTTCTCCTGAGTTCAATAGAGCTATGAAATACTCACTGGAACAGTTCAGGCTGGTTACAGGTGCTGACGAAACCTACATGCCTTTCATAATACCAGGGGGCGGAACTGCTGCTATGGAAAGCGTAGTTTCTTTCCTGGCAAAGGATTCCAATATCCTTATTGTTACAAATGGGGTTTTCGGAGACCGGTGGGAGGGAATTCTTTCAAGATACCCTGTAAAATTCAAGGTACTGAGGGCCAAGGCAGGAAAGGCTGTTACAACAAGCCAGATAGTATCAGAACTTAGTGGCGGCAATTTTGATGCAGTAACCTTAACACAGGTTGAAACAAGCACTGGTGTCAGAATGCCCATGAAGGAAATAGCAGAAGCTGTAAGGCCTTATGTAAAACTCATCATCGTTGATGGGGTAGCAAGTATTGGCGGAGAGAGAATGAATGCGTCACAATGGGACATTGACGTCTGCCTTACTGCCAGCCAGAAGGCCATTGGTGCACAGACGGGAGCGGGCCTTCTCGTTGCTTCCCGGAGTGCGATGGAAATGCTTCGGCAGCCATCCATTTCAGGATACCTCCTGGATTTGAGAAACTGGAACAAAATCATGGAGAACTTTCTATCGGGAGGCGGAGGGTATTTCGCAACTCCGCCAATAGGCACCATATTCTCCCTGGCTGAGAGCTTCAACAGAATTGAAGAGGAAACAATGGATGCGAGAATTTCAAGGCACAGAACCTGTTCGGAGGCTTTCAGGAAAGGCGTAATGGAAATGGGCCTGGATATAGTTGCACTGGAAAATCTAAGGAGCAATACAGTTACCGGTGTTTATATCGAGAACGTTGACATTCAGAAATTCATCAGGACTGCAATGGATAGGGGCGTTGAATTTGGTGCAGGTGTCCACCCTGAGATAAAGGACAGATATTTCCGTGTCGGCCACATGGGATGGGTCGAACCCTCACATATAATCAAAGCCCTGAACGTAATAGAGCAGTCCCTGAATGCACTTGGACACAATATAGAAAAGGATTCGGGAACACTTGCTGCAAAGGCTGTTTTCGATCGATACCCTGAAAAAGTTCAGCAGTAAGGCAAACTTATATTAAACGAAGGGAATAACGCCTGATAGCTTGAACGGTA
>JAJYRT010000214.1 GCA_021793945.1 Thermoplasmata archaeon | reverse complement strand
TAACCCGGAAACTTAGACCAGTAGGTTTCCAGATATTTATCCTCATTCTGCCAGATTCCTCTTGTCATGGAGGGGCAGTGCTTTCCTGCAACGAGATACCCCACCTGATCGTAAACCTCCTCTCCATTCTCGTTTAAAACAGACACATTCATTCCAAGCCCTCTGTAAAGGCACCTTGGCATCAGGGGGATGGCAGCCGTTGAGGCCAGGAAACAGCCTATTATGTCTGTTCCACCTGAAACATTGGCAATGGGCACCTTTCCCTGGCCAAGATCCCTGAAGAGCCACAACCAGGAATCCTCATCCCACGGTTCACCGGTTGAACCAAAAAGCCTGATTCCCTTGAGCGGTTTCCGGATTCCCCTGGATTTAAGTGTTCTCACGAGTGTGGGGGACACTCCAAGGAGTGTTACGTCGTGAGATGAGATGAGGTTCCACAGCCGGTTTGAGTCCGGGAAGTCAACTGCCCCATCGTATACGAAAATGGAGCCTCCCAGTGCATTTGCCCCTATAATTGACCAAGGACCCATCATCCAACCCAGGTCGGAAATCCAGAATAGTGTATCCCGGGATGTCATATCCATGTAGTAACGGACCTCTTTGGCTATGTTGATGAAACTGCCGCCGTGCACATGCACTGTACCTTTTGGTTTTCCTGTTGTTCCTGAAGTGTAAAGCATTAATGCAGGGTCTTCTGAATCTGTATCTGTGGAGGATGTATATTCTCCCTCCTCCATAAGGCGGTAAAAATCAAGTTCATCCTCCCTTTCAGGATGAATGAGGATGAGCTTCACTCCATCAAGAGCTTCAAGGGTTTTCCTCACATTTACAAGTTTTCCCTTCCTGCTGTATTTTGAAAGGGAAAAGAGGAATTTTATGCCTGCATCCTCAATCCTGGTGCTTACCGCATCTGTTCCGTAACCTGAAAATATGGGGACCGCTACAGCTCCAATCCTCATTATGGAGTACAGGGAAATTATGCTCTCCGGGTTTGGGGGCATGTATATTCCAATCCTGTCTCCCTTCTTTATCCCCAGTTTTAGGAGTGATCCTGCCATTTTTCCTGTCATCCTGTCCAGTTCACTGAATGATAAGGCTCCGGCTGTTCCATCCTCACGCTCGAATTTTATTGCGGGAGCAGAACTGTCCTTATGGTTCTCAACACAGTTCTTAGTTATGTTTATCCTGCCATCAACAAACCATCTGGACCATGGAATGCCGTCTTTATCTTCAACAAGCTGCCTGAACGGAACATCGAACCTAATGCCGCAGTCTTCAATAACTGCTGGCCAGAACCATTCCTGGTCCGAATCAGCCCTTTTGTAAAGTTCCTCTATGGTTTCAACTCCGTGCTTTTTGGCTAATCTCATGAGGTTTGTGTCCTGTGGGTTGGGAGGGACATAAATGAACTGATCCATTGATTTACAAATACACAAATTCAAAATAAATTTGTGGCAGGAATGCTAATTTATTAAGTTAGATGCATTTAATATCTCATGGTTTCGAGAATATTGTTGCATGTTGGACCGTCAGTGGCCAATTACGGCGTACAGAGTTCTGCTGTGGTCCCAAATATTGGCTTTGCTTCTCCTGAGTTCAATAGAGCTATGAAATACTCACTGGAACAGTTCAGGCTGGTTACAGGTGCTGACGAAACCTACATGCCTTTCATAATACCCGGGGGCGGAACTGCTGCTATGGAAAGCATAGTTTCTTTCCTGGCAAAGGATTCCAATATCCTTATTGTTACAAATGGGGTTTTTGGAGACCGGTGGGAGGGAATTCTTTCAAGATACCCGGTAAAATTCAAGGTACTGAGGGCCCAGGCAGGAAAGGCTGTTACAACAAGCCAGATAGTATCAGAACTGAGTGGCGGCAATTTTGATGCAGTAACTATAACACAGGTTGAAACAAGCACTGGTGTCAGAATGCCCATGAAGGAAATAGCAGAAGCTGTAAGACCTTATGTAAAACTCATAATCGTTGATGGGGTAGCCAGTATTGGCGGAGAGAGGATGAATGCGTCACAGTGGGACATTGATGTCTGCCTTACCGCCAGCCAGAAGGCCATTGGTGCACAGACAGGAGCGGGCCTTCTCGTTGCTTCCCGGAGGGCGATGGAAATGCTTCAGCAGCCATCCATCTCAGGATACCTCCTGGATTTGAGAAACTGGCACAAAATCATGGAGAACTTTCTATCGGGAGGCGGAGGGTATTTCGCAACCCCGCCAATAGGCACCATATTCTCCCTGGCTGAGAGCTTCAGCAGGATTGAAGAGGAAACCATGGATGCGAGAATTTCAAGGCACAGAACCTGTTCAGAGGCTTTCAGGAAAGGCGTAATGGAAATGGGCCTGGATATAGTTGCACTGGAAAATCTAAGGAGCAATACAGTTACGGGTGTTTATATCGAGAACGTTGACATTCAGAAATTCATCAGGACAGCAATGGATAGAGGCGTTGAATTTGGTGCAGGTGTCCACCCTGAGATAAAGGACAGATATTTCCGTGTCGGCCACATGGGATGGGTCGAACCCTCACATATAATCAAAGCCCTGAACGTAATAGGGCAGTCCCTGAATGCACTTGGATACAATATAGAAAAGGATTCGGGAACACTTGCTGCAAAGGCTGTTTTCGATCGATACCCTGAAAAAGTTCAGCAGTAAGGCAAACTTATATTAAACGAAGGGAATAACGCCTGATAGCTTGAACGGTA
>JAJYRT010000213.1 GCA_021793945.1 Thermoplasmata archaeon | reverse complement strand
AATTCGTCAACCGTGCAGAATTCCTCCATAGTGCTAGGAAGCTACTTCAATTCCTCTTATGTCCAAGCAATTGTTTCTCTGAGTTTTGAAGCTTCAAATGCGGCTAATAGCAACCAAATCGGATATGCATCGTTCAGGGGAATAACCTACACTAACGGCTCAAGTTTCGCGCAGGAAAGTTCAAATGATTCTTTTTCCGGCAGCACTTTTAACCTTAGCAACATACCGCAGAATATGAGAATAAACTCGGTCTTAAGACTTGGACCTCTGGATTTGCATATCTCCAACTTTTACCTATATTCAGGATACGAAAAAAACGGGAATTTCACGGGAGTAGCCATGAATTATCAAACCACTATGAAGGTTTCCTCAGCAAACAGTACCATGAAAGCTTTTCAAACCGACATTGAAAATCATACTTTCTTCCCCTATTTCAACAAGTTCTTTAGCAAATACACGACAAATGTTACCAGGGTGCTGGGGCCAAGTTCTGGTAATAATCCCAGTACAGCTCTGTTAAGCGATAGCAACTGGACTTACGTAAACAGTAGCCTGAACCTCAGTCTATCGAACTTGTTGACTGACATATTGAATTCCACTGTGCTTTATACAAACCTTGGACTGTCGCTTCTGGTTTCTGATTTCAGTTCTTATCATGGAGATGCCAATTTTTCCCCTGCATCGGCTCTGAGTGAGCAAATGGGCAATAACCTGCTGTCACTGGCTGATTTCAACGGAATAAACCTGATCAGGACAGATGGAACATACTATGAACAGAATCTTATCGTTAATTCTGGTACGGGCAATCTCAGCGCAAGTTTCCTGTTCAGCAGTACGAATGTATCACTGGATATTTTTTCCAAATCGTACTGTGGATCATTGCCAATTACAGCGGTCCTGATTTCATGATAATTCAGCCTCTCAATGCTGCAATCCAATGGTCTTATACCGACTTGAGCGGAGATATTGATTCCATAGTAGAATTCAGGTGCATCACGAAGCCTGAAATGAACGTGCCAAGAAAAGTAATAACGTGAAGAAACTTACTAAGAAGGGGGTCCTCATTCATGACCTGATCGCCAAATCCTAATCTGCAAAAATCTGACTGTTAAGATCAGGATCGGGGCAGGTCTTTCATACTACTTCTTAATCTTTCCATAATTGGATTGGGACTTGAATACCTTCCGTAAAAATTCCATGTCTCATATACCTTAAATCTTCTGCGATCTGGTATGATTACATGATTGTGGAGTGTTGATATCTTTCGTGGATATCCCGCTATAACGCGATGGAACAACTAAACCTTAACTTGCCTCAAAGCTTTGAACATGGAGATCGTGATCGATAACGCAATGAAACCTCCAGACATGATAAAGAACACATTAGCTGGAAATGTTATTATCATGATTGTTCCTGCAAGGATCCCAGATACCGAACTGAAAGAAGTTCCAAAGGTGTCCATGGTCCCCTGCACCACACCCATCTTTGCTCGATCGACGTTTCCAAAGAGGGCTGCAGTTTGAATCGGTGAAGAAATGCCCAATAACAACCCAGCTACAAAAAACACAGAAATAAGCATATAAATGCCTGGATACAGTGCTACCAGCGAAACAACAGTTCCATTCAGAACGTAAAGTATAAGCAGCTTTCCACCAACACCGTTAACCTGCTTGGCTTTTGCCGTTATCACCGATCCCAAAATGCCTCCACCAGATATTGCAAAAAATGTGTAACCCAGAAAAGAGGAACTGAGGTGAAATACATTGCCAATCAGGACTGTGGATGCGCTGTCGGACATCCCAAAGAAAAGATTTGAAATTGCGGAGATGATAACAATTTCTGTGATTATCCTTGAATTCTTAATGTAAGTGAAGCCGTCCTTGACGACCGCTGAAAACTTTTTCGTCGCAGCCCTGATGACGTTAACAGGAGGTATCAGCAGGATAGACACAAGTGAGATGATATAGAGTGCCATAACAAGAAAGATTGAAAATTCCAGGCTATACGGGACGATGAATGCAGCTGCTATGTAACCTGAAAGCCTTGTGGTCCTTGACACCAGGTGAGCAACGGACATCCCTTTGAGATAAACAGGCTTCCCGAGGAAATTCTGTTGCCACACGGCGCGAACCGGAACGAGAAACGTAATTGAGATGCCAAATGTGAAAGCGGACAAAAACAGAGAGGCGATGTTTCCGGTTGCGTTGTTGAACAGTATTATCAGAAGAAGTGTTGCAGGCGAAACGGTCTTGATCGCAGCAGCCATGACGGCTATTGCGTTCTTATGCCTTGTTTGATCCACTGCAGCACCAGCCAGCACGCCGAAAAGAAGCGGAGCAGTCATCAGTGCACTTGTGAATCCTGTTATAAGCGGTGATTTTGTGACAGATATGGCGAACCATAGAATGAGAACGGTGAATATGGAGGTGGCGAATGTTGATGTGCCAGTCTCAAGCATGACCAGCGAGAAATTTTTCATTGAATGGTTGTCTAAGTCCGGTATTTTCCTCACTCTCTTGACAGCCAGAATAAGATGCGGGCCTTGCGTGATCCGTTTTCTGCTCCCCGTATGTTATTCTCTTTTAACGTCGACATATTCATGGCTTTTTCTGTTGGCCGTAGTACTGCTCCAGATTCCCTTTCCAGTTTGGATCAGAAAATTGGCCATCCGCATGCACAAGACACCTTGGTTTTGCAATAATTTCCCTGACCTCAAACTGCTCG
>JAJYRT010000035.1 GCA_021793945.1 Thermoplasmata archaeon | reverse complement strand
CGATATTCCTCAGCCTCTCAAAATCTGTGTCCGATACGTTCCCGCTTTTAAGGCATTCCTTCAGAAATCCTGCATCGGCAACAGTCGATCTTTCAATGGCTTTCAGCATTAGCAGCGTCTTCTTCCCTTCGTTAACGTCACTCTTCACGGACTTTCCAGTGACAGACTCCTCTCCAAAAAGACCTATTATGTCATCATGCAGCTGGAAAGCAACCCCTAGGGAGTCACCATATGCCAGCAGGTCACTTATGTCATCTTCAGTTCCGCTCAGTATGGCACCAATCCTGAGTGGACCTTCTACGGTATATTTCGCAGTTTTCCAGAGATGAAGCTTCATTAGGCTTTCCTCGTTGAAAGAGTCGTTAATCGGTGATTCTATATCTACGAGCTGCCCGTATCCGGTTTTCTCGATGATGTTTGTAAGCTCCAGGGATGCAAGGTAAGCCTGCCTGAAGGGAACTCCTGATTCCAGTATCGCCTGGTGAGCGTAGCTCTCTGCAAGGTCTCCTGCAACTATTGCAAGGTTCTCCGCAATTCTCCTGGCATCCTTTGTCCTTTCTGCAAGCAAGGCCTCGACCTGCTTGTGATAACTTGGTTTTCCTCTCCTGTAGTCACTCTGGTCTATGATGTCATCATGTATGAGAAGGTAAGTCTGCAAGATTTCAATGCTCGCTGATGCCATCACCACACCCTCCTGATCCCTGCTGTAAAGATCATGGCCCATCTGAATCAGGATCGGTCTCACCCTCTTTCCGCCATTCAGTGTGAAATCCCTGATCTTTGTCACGATGTCCAGGATAAAGGGATCGGATATTCCAGCAAGCTTGTTGCGGAAGAATTCCGAAAGCGAATCCTCAACTATCTTCTTTTTTTCCAGCATTATGGTGCTATAATCTGCCAAAACCTACCACTCTAGTTCCACTATCATTGTTTTTTTTCATATAACACTTTTGCACTTTCCCCCTTTGGTTGGTTCAATATGGAAATATTTGCACTTCTCACCAGGTAACTGAATCCTTTTTGGTCATGGAACAAAACAATGGGAAAGTTTGATTAGCACCGTACCTCTGGCATCACCTGAAATGATTCAGTGCGGCATAGATGAAGCGGGTAGAGGTCCGGTGATAGGACCCATGGTTATAGCACTTGTGTGTGGAGAAGTGGAGACTCTAAGATCCATGGGCGTGAAGGACTCAAAACTGCTATCTCCAAATGGGAGAGAGAGACTTTTCCGTCTCATTGAGAGATCTGCCTGTAAAGTGTCTGTTGATATAATACAATCCTCAACTTTAAATCAAATGATGAGGCAGATGTCCCTCAACGAAATTGAATATATCCACTATTCAAAACTCATCACACAGGCGGAAGGAGATATCTTCCTTGACTGCTTTGATCCGGTTACAGAAAGGGCAGAAAGGAGGTTCAAATCCGAAACAGGGAAAAGCGTAGTATGCGAACACAAGGCAGATGCAAAATATCCTGCCGTTTCAGCGGCATCCATAATTGCCAAGGTTACCAGGGACAGGGAGATCGATAAGATAAAGGAAGAATATGGAGAAGTGGGATCAGGCTATCCCTCAGATCCATGCACAATAGATTTTCTGAAGCGTGAAATATCAAGAGGCACAGACATTTCCGGCATAGTAAGAACAGAATGGGCTACATTCAGGCGCATCAGGAGTGAAACTGGCAACCAGCGCCTGATCTGATAGTCATAAGTTCTGTTATCGCTCGAATGAAAAAGATTTAAAATAGAGCATGGAGATCAACCAGAGTGGCAAACGATTTCATATTACAGGATAAAACAGAGCAGGCTGACGACTACAATGAAAGGGGAATTTCATATTTCAACCTGATGAAGTATCCTGAAGCTATTCAGCAGTTCACTAAAGCTATAAAGATTAACGGAAAGGATCCAGACTATTATTTCAACAGGGGACTCACATATTACTCGATGAAGATGCTTGAGCAGTCCATAGCCGATTATAAGAAGGCAATTGAACTCTTCGGGGAGCATTCGGACTACCACAACGCTCTTGCATCCGCCCTTGAAGACCTCGGTAAAATGGACGAGGCCATGGCAGAATTCAACGAAGCAATCAAGATTGAAAACGATGTTCCGGATTATTACTACAACAGAGGAAATGTATTCTGGAAAATGAAGAATTACGATGAAGCCCTGAAGGACTATAGCAGGGCAGTGGACCTGAATTCTGCTGACCAGATATTCATCTACAAGCGATACCAGGCGTACATGGATCTGAAAAACTACGAGAAAGCCCTTCTGGATATTGACTCCGCCCTGAAGCTTGTACCGGAGGGTTATCTTTACAAGATGGAGAAAGCCAACCTTCTTGTGAAATTGTCCAGAAGGAACGAGGCTATTGAAATTCTTGAATCAATAAAGGATAAGGCTCCGGACGCAACGGTCATCCAGGACAGGATAGATGAAATCAGGGCAAATAAGCCGTGATTCTACCTGTACATAGTTTCCTCTGAAACCTTCCCCCCCTTCTTGCTCTGGGCGTCTGTGTACTGCTTTATCACTGCGGCCATCTCTTCATGCATCTTGTTGACGCTGTCCTGCAGAAGTTTTGTGTCTATCTTCAATCCGGTCTTCAGTGTTATTGCCTGGATCAGGGAAAGCGCAGATCCCGGATCGGGAATCTCCACAGAGCACGGGGTTATGAGTGAGCTCCCCCTGAAACCCTTGACGAGGCATTCATTCAGAAGACTTCCGCCAATTCCCGTTATTATGGCTGACTGTGCTCCGGGAATCCCGTTCTTTATGCACTTTGCCAGTTCATCACTTTCAGCTATGCAGTAAGATTTTCTTGTTTCCAGCACCTCGTCAACAGGTATTCCGTCAAGAATCACTATTTCTGATGCTCCAATACCCTTGGCCCATTCTATGATTGAGGCGGATATCTCATAAAGTCCCATGTCGCTGATAGGGACTTCGCTTATTATGGCCATAATGTCACCTTTCCTGTTGCTGTATATCCTGAAAGGGTGTCTGAGCTTGTTTCCGACAAACACTGCCACAGGAGGAATGTATGGGGATTTCACATGGGCAACCTGGTGCATTCCAAGCTGTTCAATGAGGTATCCTACGGATAGCAGTCCGGCCATGGTGCTGCCTGCAAACCCTCCGATAATGATCGGGTGATCATACTCTCGCTTCTCGATCTCCACCACTGCTGTTGAAAATAGCTCATCCTTTCCTGCCATTATTCCACGAGTATTAATGCCAAGAAGAATAATTAAATGTTGCCCATAATTATTGCGGGATCAGAAAGGACAATGTTATTACGAGGAAAAATAATCAAGAAGAAGTGATTTTGTGCAAAGTGCCGTAGAACTAAGGAGCTACCAGAAGGCCGTCATTGAGTTCATAACCGAAAACGTCAGGAAGCACGGATCGGCTGCGGTAGAGTCGCCCACAGGATCCGGCAAGACACTGATGGGACTGGTCTCTGCCCTGGATCTATCGGATAATGGCACAAGGAAGATACTCTATCTCACAAGAACAAACTCACAGCAGGAACAGATCATAAGCGAGATACGGAGGATAGGTAAAGATTTCGGAGTAAAGGCGATACCATTGCAGGGCAGGACAAACCTCTGCGCGCTCTACAGGGAAGTTGAGGATTCTGCTGATTTCACAGCTGAATCCCTGTCGAGGTTCTGTTCCCTGAGAAAGAGGAAAGTAATGTCTGGAGACCCGAGTTCCTGCAGATACTTCAATGACAAAGTCAGGTCAAAGGATGTCCAGAATTATCTCTTCAGCAATAATCCAACTGCAGAGGAATTCTTCGTATATGCAAAGGAAAATGGCTTCTGTGCATACGAGAGCCTCAAGTTCTCAATGAAGGATGCAAATCTTGTAATAGCTCCTTATGCAATCTTTCTCAACCCTGTCACTTCAGGAAGGCTGATCTACAACTGGGGCGTTTCGCGGGACAAGCTTATAGTTATCCTGGACGAGGCACACAATCTTCCGGACATAGCAAGGGAATTCTCATCATTCTCCATAAGCGTGAACCAGTTGAACCTTGCAGAAAGGGAGGGCACGGAATTCGGGGATTTCGAGCTGATGCAACGGGTAAGGACATCAGATTTCATAGAGATGATCAGGAATGCGATCACTGATCTTGTCAGGGACAAGATAGGTGAGAGTGGAGAAACCCGCATCAGGTTCGATGAATTTCGTGAATACATGATGATTGAGAATTCCATGAGCTCAGAGAAATACAGCAGCCTTGTTGACTATATGAGCATCTTCGGGGACTATATCGCGGAGAAACGGGAAAAGGAGGGAAGAGTTCCAAGGACAGTGATACTTTCCATAGCCGACCGGCTTCGGGCATGGGAAACCCTTGACGATGAAGTATACGCGGCTATTGTCTCACGCGAACGGCTTGGAACAATCGAGGCGGTCTGCATGGACCCATCCAAAATACTTGATCCATTGAGGGAATCGTGGACCATACATATGTCCGGCACACTTGACCCCTTTGAGGTCTACAAGAATGTTACCGGGTTTACGGACATGAATCACATGATTGTCCCATATATTTTTCCAGAGGAGAACAGGAAAATAGTATATGATGGCGGCATTACAACAAAGTACGATGAATTCGATGATCAGGAAGCTGCCAAAATGCACGACGCGATAGAGAAGATCATCACGACAGCGGGAAGGAACACAATAGTATTTTTTCCCTCATACAGCACCATGGACAAGGTCTCAATGCAAGGATTCAGCTTCCGGTACTTTTCAGAGCGCAGGAACATAGATCAGGGATCTCTCATGGAAATGGTAAGGAAATTTAGAAAGGGGAAGTCCGCTATTTTTGCTGTATCCGGAGGCAGGATATCAGAAGGCATGAACTTTCCGGGCGTAGAGCTGGAGATGGTCATAATTGCGGGCATTCCGTACCCGAGGCCGGACGCAAAGCAGAAGGCAATCATGGAATATTATGAGAGGAAATACGGGAACGGCTGGCTGTATTCCGTAATTTTTCCCACGGCAATAAGAATGAAGCAGGCAATCGGTAGGCTCATAAGGAACGAGAAGGACCGGGGGATGGCAGTAATACTTGACAGGAGAGCAGCATCGTTCATGAAATACATTCAGGGTCTTGAGCTATCCACTGACCCTGAAAAGGCAGTATCTGATTTCTTTATGAAAAATGGGTGAAATGATTTCGAAATCCTGCAAATGCATGTTTCAAAAATTAAATAATATGCACGTATAGCGTAACGCCACGGAAAACAACATTAGCGATTTTGCCAGAAAGCTTGACGACTTCATTGCGAAGGGACAGATAAGGAAATGGGTTATTGTCGGGGTCCTCATAGGAATAGCTGCCGGCCTTGGGTCATATGCGCTCTATTACGGAATAAAACTCGTCACCGTACTTATGTTGACAGGAATAACCGGTTTTATACCTCCAGTGACCGCTGCATCAGGCGGGTCGCCTACATATGTCATCGGAACTTTTGACAGAATTCTAATCCCGGTATCCACCACACTGGGTGGGCTAATTTCAGGGATAATTATCTTCCGTTTCGCTCCTGAGGCTGAGGGTCACGGCACTGATGCTGCAATTGACGCATTTCACAATAAGAACGGGAAAATCAGGAGGCGCGTACCTCTAGTTAAGACGGTTGCATCGGCTATAACCATAGGATCTGGAGGAAGTGCTGGGAGGGAGGGTCCAACTGCCCAAATTGCTGCAGGTTTTGGATCATTTATTGCAGATGCATTCAGGATGGACGATCACGATCGGAGGATAGCCATGGCTGCTGGAATAGGGGCAGGGATTGGAAGCATATTCCTGGCGCCTCTTGGCGGTGCTTTGCTCAGTACGGAAATCCTTTACAGGCGAGACTTTGAGGTGGATGCCTTGATACCCTCAATCATCGCTTCGGTCACAGGTTATATTATTTTTGGATATAACTTCGGTTACAGGCCCCTATTTGATATACCTGGCGCAGGTGTGCTCGGTTTCTCTCATCCGGAATCTCTTATCCTGTATTCTCTGGTCGGCGTTGTGGCCGGTCTATTCGGTGTGTTTTACGTAATCTCATTCTATGGGATCCAGGGTATGTTCCGCAGGATCAGGAAGCTTCCAAAATTCGTGAAACCTGCCATAGGGGGGCTAATCGTGGGCATGATAGGAATTTTCTTCCCGGAAATACTTGGTCTTGGATATGGATGGGTTCAGCTCATATTCTATGACCGGCTCTCTCTCTTCCCCGTCTGGCTTCTGCTGGCACTCATAATAGCAAAGATAATAGCAACCTCATTTACCATAGGGTCTGGCGGTTCAGGAGGAGTGTTCGCCCCAGGTATGGTAACCGGAGCTCTTGTAGGGGCGTTGATGGGGGTACTTTTTGTGCCATTCTTCCCGTACCTGAACGTAATAGAGGTCACTATCATAGGGATGATCTCTTTTTTTGGGGGGATCTCGAAGGCGCCGATTTCTGTCATCATAATGGGGACAGAGATGACCGGTGGTTACACTCTCTTCCTGCCTCTTATGATAGCGACGGTGATCTCGTATTATATATCTGGCCAGAAGTACTCAATCTACAGCAAGCAGTTACCTAACAGGCAAAGTTCTCCTGCACACAGGCTGGAGTATGAAAGACCGATACTGGATGACATAACTGCTTACGAATCAATGAAGAAGGATTATTACTGGGTTTCTCCCGATGCTCCTCTTCGGGAGGCTCTCCAGACAATGAGGGAGAGCAGGACGAAAGGGGTAGTGGTCCAGGAGAATGGCATGTTGAAAGGCTTCTTATCAGTCGAGGCTGTTAAGCCGTCAATGGACATAGACAGTACCAGAGTCAGGGATATCATGGATACGGATGTCAAATATGTGAAGACCACCGCAACCATGCACACCGCCCTCGATCTGCTCACTACAACAACGACTGGAAAGGTGGTTGTTGTTGACGATGCAAACCCGCAGATCGTAAAGGGGACGATTGGACTGGCAGATATTGCAGACGCTTACAACAGGGAGATAAGAAAAATAAAATTGGAGCAATCCAAGATAGGATAAAGGGAGAATGTTCCTATCAATCTATTTCAAAGCATATATATCCTTAACACATGACTGGAAATGGCAAGACCTGGAATGGATTGCACAAAGAACTGTTGCTTGAGGCGAGGTTCCTTCATGAGCGGACTGCCATTTTCCAGGAGCGAGTGAAATATGTCTGCAGTGAGAGATGCAGTGGTCGCAGGGACGAGAAAATTTGGGCCTGAAGATATCAGGAAAGTAGTGGAAATAGGAAACAGCTCCCTGACTGAATATTATACCGATACTCTGCTTCTGGATCTTTATGAAGCCTGGCCAAACTCCTTCATTGTATATACCGTAAATGACCGCATAGTGGGATTCATCGTAGGTTCTAAATTCTCCAGAACTGAGGCGAGGATTCTTCTTCTGGCTGTGGATTCCAATTTCAGGAGAAAGGGGATAGGCATGGCCCTGATGAACAACTTTGTGGAAGTGTGCAACCGTGAGAACCTTCTCTCCGTGAGACTTGAGGTTAGAACTGACAATGATCAGGCAATAGGTTTTTACAAGGCATTCGGTTTCTCGATTATATCTGTAATAAGAGCATATTACAGCGACGCTTCTGATGCCTATCTGATGTGGAAACTTCTGTGACATCCTCCCCGGCGTTACCGTGGGCTTCCCGCTTCAGCGACCCGAGTTGCCATTGCTGCGGGAATGCGTTGTATAATTCCCTGCAAAGGGTTAACTGGTTGTTTAGCAGTTTCTCCTGATCAACGGATGGATACAATCGGAATTTGTAGGCTTTCATGGCTCCCTGTATTATCCGATATTCACTGATGTTATGAGCATTTGGTTCGCTCTCATCCCACTTGAAGGGGTGGGTTTTCTCGTTCACAGTGATAAAAAAGATGGGGATTAGAAGACTGAAATTTCCCCGTTTACAAACTTGTTTGTGAGGTCAGATATGTTTTCCAGCCTCTGATCTGCGATCCTTCTAATGTTGGTCCTGTGCCTCGATCTGTCCGCACCTGGCGCATAAATCAGCTGTATGCTGGCAACGTGAGGTTCGTCTATTGGCCTACCAATCTGCGAAACTATCCTGACCATGGCCTCCTCAACATCCCCGCCGCTTTCCTTGATAACGTCGGCAGCTATGAGGTTTGAAAGCACGTTATAGAGCTTTCCCACATGGGTAACTGGGTTCTTTCCGGCAGCCGCTTCCATGCTCATTGGTCTGTATGGTGTGATTATGCCGTTCACCCTGTTTCCTCTCCCGACAGAACCATCGTCCCCGTTTTCCATCGAAAGTCCCGTAACTGTGAGGTAGTAAACGTTGTCTTCCTTCAGATCACCTGTGTTTATGAATATCTTGACGTTCAGTTCGGTCTGCTTCCTGACAAAATCGGTAACAAGGCTCGTCAGTTCTTCCTTAATGGAGAAATACTCTTGTTTGTCCTTGACAAATTTATCCACGTATGCAGCAGCTATAGTGAGATTGATCGTATCCTTCTGCCTGAATCCCATGACCTTTATATCATATCCGATGGCCGGAAGTTTCTTCTTGATTTCTCCATTTAGGTATCTTTCTGTCTTCAGGACAAGATTCTCTGTGTCAGTGAATGGCGCAAAGCCGACGCCGAATGAAGTGTCATTGGCCTTGTGTTTCCTTGTATCATACAATCCCCTCAGATCTATAGAGCCGTGCCCTATCCTGGAATCTATCATCACGTCAGCATCAAGGTCCAGGTGCCTGAAATTGGTTGCTAGGAATTCCTTGGTTGCCTTGACAGAAATGGACTTGTAAGGAATTCTCTCTCCATCAATCGTCGTTGTTGCCCTTCCACTCAGCAAGATATAAACCGGTTCAAGAACCCTGCCTCCGCCGAATTTCGGCGCCGACTGCCCTCCAACTACCTCTACCTGATCTGTATTGTGGTGGAGTATCCTGCCATATTCCTTGAGGTAATACCTGCTCAGTCCCCTGCTCACGGCTTCTGCAATTCCATCGCAAACGCTGTCAGGGTGGCCAACGCCTTTCCTTTCAACAAGTTCTACTTCCCTCTGGTAAACCGGTGTCTGGTTCAATTCCTCAATTGAAATGTTCCTGTCAGTTCCCTGATTTTGCTTGACTACAGTTGTTTCCATTGATTTATCCTCTGCTGATGCCATATATAAATTATATTAAACATTTTGTCAGCGACACGGATAAATTACCCTCATTCTACTATTATTACTTAGCGTAATATTTTATTGCGCTGCAGCCAAAACGTTTTATCACTTTTTCCCTTATGTCTACAGGATGAGAGCACTTGTCAGCGTCAGTGATAAATCAGGGCTGGTCGAGTTCATAAGGGAATGCGGAAGTTCCATAAGCGAAATATATGCCACAGGCAGCACGGGTGATCATCTCAGGAGAAATGGAATCAAGGCAAGGAGCACTTCAGAGTTGACCGGGTTTGACGAACTTCTTGGAGGAAGGGTGAAAACTCTTCATCCAAAAATCTTTGCAGGCATACTTGCCGATGGCGAAGCTCGGTCAAGGGAGGACAGGGATTACCCGGACTTCGACATGGTCGTCTGTAACTTCTATCCCTTCAGGCAGATCTCCGGCGGAAATAACATCGAGGTAATGGCAGAAAACATCGACATTGGTGGCGTCTCCCTCGTCAGGGCAGCGGCAAAAAACTACCGGAACGTAATAGTACTCTCGGATCCATCAGATTACGGGGTAGTCGCAGATTCACTGAGGAACGATAAGAAGATGCCGGAAAAGATCCGGGAAGAACTTGCCCTGAAATCTTTCCAGCGGGTGTCAGATTATGACATCCTGATCTACAACTCCTTATTCAGGGTTATTGACGGAGGAATTTCTCAGAGCTTGCTTATCAGCGGGAGCAATGGGGAGAAGCTCAGATACGGGGAAAACCCGGACCAGCGGGGGTATCTGTACTCAGATGGATCTGTATTTGGAGTTGCAAACTGCAGAAAATTGGGTGGAAAAGAGCTATCCTACAATAACCTCATGGATTCGGATTCAGCATTCGCTGCAGTCATGGAGTTCGAGAAACCGGCTTGCGTCATAGTGAAGCATAATACCCCATGCGGAGCGGCAGTCGGCAAAGATCTTCTGGAAGCATATACGAATGCCCTGGACACAGATAGGGAGTCTGCATACGGATCTGTTATAGCTTTCAACGGGGAGGTTGATGAAGAAACTGCTTCTGCCCTTTCACAACTGTTTGTGGAAGTGCTGGTTGCACCTTCTTACCGTGACGGAGCCATCGAAATAATGAAGAAAAAAAAGAACCTGAGAATACTGGAAATAAAGCCCGAAAATGGCAGAGGACTGAGGATCAGATCAATATCCGGGGGTTATCTCCTCCAGGATGAGTTGACTTCTCATTTCGGGAAACTGGAATTGAAGACGGCAGGACATGCCTCGCCGGAACAGATGGATGACCTGGATTTTGCTTGGAAGGTAGTAACACACTGCAGAAGCAACGCAATAGTCCTGGCCAGGAACGGTGCCACAGTTGCCATTGGCGCCGGTCAGACGTCCAGGGTGGAAGCACTGAGGATTGCCATAGCCAAGGGTGGAAAGAAATGCGAGAACTCTGTGCTTGCTTCCGACGCCTTCTTCCCATTCTCCGACAGTGTGGAACTCGCCAGTGAAAACGGCATAGCAGCAATAATCCAGCCAGGAGGATCCATAAGAGACAGTGAGGTCGTGGCCATGGCGGAACAGAAGGGTATTCCAATGTATTTTACTGGAAAAAGGGTATTTCTGCACTGATTTTAGAATGGAAACTCCGGGAGTTTCTCGACCTTCTTTCCGATATCCTCAATTTTCAGTCCGTTCATGCTTCTTATCCAGTGCCTGTACAGGCACTTCCCTTTTATTGATGAATTTTTCCACATAGTAATTTCATCGGCATAGACGTTCTTTGCTGAGGTGTCGTTCTTCATATGGAGTATGATCGCATAAACGTCCTCTGCGGCCGCACCTCTTGAAAAGACCACCTGGTCACCATATATTGGTCCTGTGACCGAGCAGTTCCTTCCAAGCATGATCATATTTGCCTTTGCGCCTTTTATGGTTTGCAGAACCTTGCCAGCTTCTATATTCATCCTGCACAGCACCTTTCTGGCATGAATTTCGCCTCCCGCCTCAAGTGTATTGCACTCTATGTCACCGTCGACACTGACAAGCTCCCCTGCCCTGATGTCTCCAGTAGCTGATATATCGCCGGAAGATTTGATGGAATCTGTCACTATTATCTCATTTGCACTCATGTCTGAACATTCCAGTGACCTTCCCGTTTTCAGTTCGTCGACTTCAACCAATCCCTTGGCAAGCATATTTCCTCCGATATTCATTGTGTCGCATTTCACACTGTTGAATTCGGCATTCTTTCCGGTCGTGATAAGTGAGCCGTCTATATGCCCTGTGCTTTCCAGATTCCCATCAACGCTTGCGGAGTCAAAAGTTCCACCCGTAATCTTTGCACCAATTCCGATCCTCAGGTTCCTGCAGTCGACGTGATCCAATTCGACCGAGTCTGCCTGTATATCCTCGCACTTGAGATCGCTACCTTTGATCATTCCTCCAACAGAGACGGTCCGGCATTCCATCCTATGGCCAAATATGATATCATTTCCAGCAATGGCTTTCTCACATGATATTGAATCCGCCTCAACGGTTCTGTCAGCGTCCAGGTTCCTCGCTTTTATGTTTCCCTTGACGGAAAGTGTGCTCCTGGATGCAGTTATTCCTTCCATTGCCTCAAGGTTCCCTGCCACCTCCAGGTCTGCCTTCAAAGTGGCTTTGTGGCAGACTATACTTCCGGGAACCTGACTCCTGGCTTCAACCAGTAGATCGCCCTTTACGGTGAGGGAAAGCACAGATGGTGCTATTTTCCCGCCCTTGAGATAGAGATTTCCCTCTACGACCTGCCTCTCATAGACCTCTCCGTTCGAGAGAATAATGTCGCCTGATTGCCTGAACATCTACATGGAGAAAAAAATCGCGCTAATAAATAATCGCTCTCTGTCAAGGTATTTTATCGTATGACCGCATGTCAATTCATGAACTATAGAATGATAGGCAAATCCGACATGAAGGTTTCAGAAGTCGGATTTGGGGCATGGCAGGCCGGAAGGAAGGGCTGGGGATCCGACTATGACGATGAAAGCATAATAGAAGCCATACGCAGGTCTGTGGATGCAGGGCTGAACTACATAGATACAGCAGAAACATACGGAGACGGGCATTCTGAAGAGGTTGTTGGCAGGGCCATATCGTCAATACCCAGAGAAGATATAGTTATAGCCACAAAGGTCAAGCCTCCGCATTTTACACACGATGCAGTGATTAAATCTGCCAATGAGAGCATGAGGCGTCTTGGAGTCAAATATATTGACCATTACCAGCTTCACTGGCCGGATGCTTCAGTTCCCGTCGGAGAAACGCTTTCAGCAATGGAAGAACTCGTTGACCAAGGAAAAGTAAGGTACATTGGAGTATGCAACTACAGCGCGGAAGAGCTTGAGAATATGATCTCTCTGATGAAAAGTCATGAAATAGTATCCGATCAGGTAAAATACAACATAATTGACCGTGAGCCGGAAAATGGACTCATGCAGTTTCTTGCAAGCAGGAGGATGACACTTGTAGCGTGGAGTCCCATTGCAAAAGGTCTCCTGTCTGGAAAATACACAGCAGCAAATCTTCCCAGGGATGATATAAGAAGTCGTGACAGGCTGTTTACAAAAGAGACTCTGGTTAAAATTAACCCTCTGTTGGATTATCTGCGCAAAATAGCAGATCTCAAGGGAAAGACCATGTCTCAGGTTTCGCTGAATTATCTGCTTTGCATGGGCGCAGAGGTCATACCTGGAGCAAAAAATGCTGCCCAGGCTCTTGAGAATATAGGTGCATCAGGGTGGAGGCTTAACGGAACTGAAATTTCTGAGATAAAAAAACTGGCAACTTCGAGTGATTGATCTGAGGAAAGTGAATACAACGCATTTTGTTTAGGTTTGCCTAAATTCAATTACTGTTTGATCTGCTTACAAATCTAAATTTCAAAACTTTGTGTTCCAGAAACATAATGTGAACTGGGAGGGTTTATCACTAATCAGTTGTGCAGAGTCCAGGAATCTAACAACTGGAAATGCAAGTATTATTTTAGTTAATAAAATAATCGACCAGGTAAAGTGATCTGCTAAAAAAAGGAATTTTGGTATTTCCCAGTCGTTGTGCTATATCTAATCTGCAGGAATTGTTTCTATGGGAACATTCTCCTCAAATCCGCCTTTTTTGCTCTTATATTCAATATATATAACTCCAAGTATCATCCACGCGACAAACACATATGCTGCAATTAATACGGGGGAGCTTATAGAAATGAAAGGTCCATAGAAAACGGCGGCCAGGATAACTATCGAAGC
Source organism: Thermoplasmata archaeon (assembly GCA_021793945.1). The sequence continues at coordinate 1,557 of JAJYRT010000035.1, read as the reverse complement.
TACCGTAAGCGTCATATTGATGTACCCTATCTTTAGTTTCTTGTTTTTCAGTATTTTTGGCATAGATGCATTTGCCATGACGTGGACAAGGATTGAGCCCAATGTACCAGCAACTCCAGTGAAGAGGAAGGCATTGAATCCGCCCATCAGCACAGTTCCAGCAGCTGCAACGATAAAGCTGCCAATGGCCATAATCGCAGATGCGACATGTGGAGTCAGATGCTTCTCGTGAACCTGTGAAACTGCAGACGGGAAGATTCCGTCCTTCGCCATTGCATACAGTACTCTGGAAGAACTATTTGTGAAAGCCACCATGTCAGTAAGTATGCTATTGACGTAAAATATAGTTATAAGTACTGCGGCCCATACGCCAATATCCGAGTAAGCCAGAGATATTCCAGGAACAAGTTCCCCTGCATAAGTTCCCATGCTGGAGACCCCCCATGCTACAGTAAAAGCATAAGCGGCAAATACAAAAAAGACCCCCAGAACAAGGATGGTGATTATTATGCCGCTAGCAATAGTTCCCTTTGCTTTTTTTGTCTCCTCTCCCAGGGGTGTGGATGTACCGAAGCCGGAGAACGCCGTATACATGAACAGCACTCCCAATAATACACCACTGAATCCTCCTGATGCATAGTTTGGGGTGAATACTGTTAGCGTGTTTACTTTCGGCATGGACAGAACAAGCCACAGACCAATAAAAACTACAACCGCGATCTCCAATGAAGCCATAACTGCAGCATATTTTAGTGATCCTTTTATCCCAAGTACAGAGATGAAATACCCAAATAATACGGTTCCAGCGAGCAAGGGAAGCCAAGTCCACGATGGGATATTTATGCTGAAGACAGTAGAAAGCAAAGCCGGAACAAATACTGAAATGCTCAACCCAATAAATGCTAACGAAGTTACCTGATAGATAATGTATGACCATCCAGTGTATGCGCTGACGTGTCTGCCGAAACCCTCCTTCACATAATCATAATAGCCGCCAGCACCTGCTACATGCTTGGACAGCCTGTTAATAATATACGCATTCAGTGCCACCACTATGAAAGCAACTATAGCGGTCAGTGGGAGTGAACCCAATGCAAATACAGCCGCGCCAGTCATTGTAGCTACCGCTGCACCAGCCGGAGCAGACGCAGCGATCCCCTGGAAAACCACACTTCTCACTGAGAGTGCATCCTTCTTTAAGCCTCTAGTCCGCGGGCTTTTATTAGCAGAATCTGCCATAGCCAACTTTATGGGATGCCTATATAAAAAACTTAATTATAAGATAGTGCTACAAGTTAACATGCATCATTAATTCGTGCATATGGAATATCTGTTCTGTTCAATGATCTCGAACGTTTTCATGGCCAGTAGATGAAGAGCCTCCTGGCATATCTTCTCACTTTCAGTGAGAAAAGAGTACGAAAGCGGCCAGGAATCCAAGTATTGCCCCGGTGTTTATGTATGGCAATCCAGGTGCAGGCTTCTCGACGTTGGTGAAAAATAACAGGAACATCGCAGCCAGCACCCCAATCATCGTGAAAAGCACAAAGTAGAACC
>JAJYRT010000212.1 GCA_021793945.1 Thermoplasmata archaeon | reverse complement strand
GCATATTTCCCTCAAATTATCTTGAACATCTCCACGAAAATCACGGCGACAAAAACCGTGCCGATGATGAGGTAGATTTTTTTCTCGTCAACGCGATGTGCCAGAATTGAGAAGAAGTAACCCGATGTCAGCGACGTGATTCCAATTATGAGAGCAGCAAATATGTCTATGCTTCCGAAATACACGTAACCGGCGACTCCGCTAATGGCCGAGAACATCATTGCCAGCGTTGCCGTTCCCACCATCTCCTGAGCTGACATGGAGAACAGGATCATTATTATGCCGATGAACATAATTCCGCCGCTGGTTCCCAGGGTACCCGTCAGTATTCCAACGGGTATGCTGAGGAAAAATGCCATGGGAAGGACATAGCGCCCGTCAATGCTGATTTTATGCGGCATGCCTCTAACCTTCCTCATGGATCGCCTGTACATCTGGAAGGCCAGCACTGCCGTGAGAACCACAAACCCTATCTCCAGAGGCTTCTCTGGCAGGGAAACCGCTATCCTTGCCCCCAACTGCGCCCCGATGACCGCACCCATGCCCATGGACGCAGCCCTTGGAATTGACGTGCTGCCCTTCTTGATATAGACAAATATCACGGCACTTGTCGTGATTACGTCCACGAGAAGGCTTGTTCCGACTGATTCCTGGAACGTCAGTCCCATGATGCCAAGTGCAGGGACTACTATCAGAACACCGCTGCTGCCCGTCATCCCGGTGAGCATGCCCACGGCGATACCAATGACCAGGAGGGTGAGGATCGGGAACAATTCATTGTTATTGCACAATAACATAAGACAGTTTCCAGGACTGTTTGCTCTGGGCCAAGTTATATTCTGGCTACTCGGAATGAGCTATGATATCCTTTGAAACACAGGCTTTTCCCTGCAGTATTCTCGAAATACATGAATGCATTACAACCAGAGAGTTACTTAAAATTTACAGGACAAAGTTTTCCAAAGTATGACTTGAAAAATTTAAATGTTTAGATGCTATAACATCTAAATGCTTAGGCGTACAACAATATCACTTGAAAGTTCAATTTATGAAGAATTAATAAAAGAGAGCGTTTCCAGATACGGAGATGCCCGCCACCTATCTAGGATAATCAATGAGAAACTGCAGAAAAAACATGAGGATTATTCAAAGCTATTTCAAATGGCAAGAAGAAAAAAGATAAGCAAGGAAACCGCCAATGAATTTGAGGATTTTAGGGCGAAACTCTCTAAGGAGTTTGAACGTTGATTCTCGACACCACTTATTTTCTACCTTTGGTGGGAATAGATGTTGAAACGGATTTGTTCCATGCGATTGAACACAGATCAGTTGAGATTGATTTAAATTCAATTTCCATCAGTCTTATCTCAATTTTCGAGATTCAAGCGAAATGTGCCAAGATAGCTATTTCCTGGGAAATAGTGAATGAAGCTATAGATGAATTGTTGAGTAGGTTCGAAGTCATTCCCTTTTACAATGATAATATTATGAAAACAAGTTTCATGATCAGACGGGAAATTCCGGACTACATTGATTGTATAATTTTATCGACCGCAATATGCAGCAAAGAAAGCCTCATGACAGAGGACCGGAGAATTCTCTCATTCATGGAACGAAACGATGGAAAGTTCAAAGTTAATGCGCATCCTTTGGAACATTATGTTAAGGTTCAGTGACGATATCTAACCTCGACCTTATTTTCTATCTTCACTATTTTCCTGGCGTTTATCAAAAAGTTTGTGGGTTGGGGGAAGTGAGAAAACTCAGAGACTCTCCAAATAGACAATTGTCCTCCGAAGTCCACACAAAAAGTCAACAAGCCAATGGTTGCGGCACAATACACAATTCCGGACAGGCATCAAGCCAAATCCTTCAGGTGCTGATAGTTGGCAACATCGCCAGGAAGATAGAAAATATAATAAGATCATTAACAATGATTTTCAATGGTCTCTTCCAGACTGAAGAATATATCGCAATCCGCCACGATCTCCATGAATCTCAAGGCCGAGGAATTGAAGAAAACGGGAAAAAAAGTCTATAACTTCTCTCTTGGCGAACCGGATTTCAACACGCCGGATAATATAATTGACTTCGCATTCAAGGCAGCCAGAAATGGAAAAACGCATTATACTCCATCGAAAGGCGTCCCGGAACTGAGGGAGAAGATTGCCAGAAAATTCAGGGAAATGAACAACATAAGCGCAGACCCTGCGAACATAATAGTGACGCCGACAAAATTCTCCGTCTCACTGGCCATGATGTCCTTGCTTGAAGAGGGAGATAACGTCCTTCTTCCTATGCCTTACTATGTTTCTTATCCCGACATTGTGAAACTATATGGAGGTGTTCCAAGAGGTGTTGGCACAAACGCGGATTATGGTTTCGATTATGAAGCTCTGGAAAAGTCCGTGGACGGGAAGACAAAAGCGCTTATCTTCAGCAATCCATGCAACCCAACGGGGAAGGTATACGGGGAAAATGAGATAAGAAAACTCTGCGATTTCGTGCTTGAACATGGCCTCTACCTTATCTCCGATGAAATATACGAGGATCTGTCTTTTGAGAAGCGACCATTTTCACCTGCGTCCATTCCTGAAATGGCCGATAAGACCGTCACCCTCAGCGGATTCTCGAAGAGTTATGCAATGACCGGCTGGAGAATCGGTTACATGCTGGCAAACCCCGAAATCATAAGAGCATCCGATATAATTCAGCAGCAGACCATGACCTGCGCAACCTCAGTCT
>JAJYRT010000211.1 GCA_021793945.1 Thermoplasmata archaeon | reverse complement strand
TGCTTTAGCTCAGAGCAGCTGACTGATTAAGAAGCCATCTCCACAATGGAATGCATCTGATTGTTTTGCCATCATTGCTAATCTCCCCGAGATAATCCCACGTGATTATGATCAGGTTTCGGCAGTTAAGTTCCACGGAAGCCCTGATGAGTGAATTGATTTCCCTTTCCCTGATATTGTCTATTAGTGTTGCATAGGACACGTTAATTAAGGCAAAGACACTACGTCCATGCCTCAGGACAAAATCAACCTCTCTTCCGGTATGATCTTTCCAGTAATTTATTTCCATGACTCGGTCTGTATAGGCCTTGGTTCGCAACAAAAATAGAAAAAAAGCGTTCTCTATTATTTTTCCCCTCTCGTAATTGTTCGTGAAGGCATTTATAAGGCCCGTATCGACACAATATACTTTCTTAGGCGCCATTATGGATTCCTTCAGTTTGAAGGAAAAACGCTCTATCGTAAAAATCAGGTAAGAATTCTGTAGATACATAATCCAGTTCTGGATCGTGCTTTTCCCAGAGATTCGAAACTGGATTCTTAGCCTGTTATATGAAATTTCCGTGGATGAGTTTGATATTAAGTATCTTGCAAGATCCTTTAATTTACTTTTCATTCTTATATTATACCTTTGTATGACGTCCCGTTCAACCATGTCCTTAAAGAGATCCACGAGGAAGTTTTGGCCGAGCTTGATTGATAAGGGAAACCCGCCATTAGTCAGGTATTCCTCGAGATTACTCATAATGCGAATTTTCTCCTCAACGGTAAAACCGTCCGTCCGAGGAATTGTGATCCTCTTGAAAGCCAGGAATTCCATGAAACTAAAAGGGAACAGCTCCTGGTCTATATGCCTGCCAGTCATCAACGTGGACAGTTCCTTGCTCATCAGTCTGGAATTGCTGCCTGTGATCATAACCTTCCTATCTACCACAATTCGGGAAACAAACTTCTCCCACCCCGGAACATTTTGAATCTCATCCAGAACAATGATTTCCGGAGAGCCCGATATCTGGACAATTGCTTCCAGTACCCTGTTCAGTTCATTGAACTGAATATCAAGGCGTTCATCATCAAAGTTAACGTAGCCATACTTAGACCCCTGTATTGCCTGAAAGGAAAAGACAGATTTTCCGGATCGCCTTGGACCGGTTATAATATACGCAGCACCAAACGCCAAAGAAGAAACCTGGAAGCTAAGATCCCTTTTGATGATGTCCCGGGAGGACACCAGTTTCGACATTGCCGTATTCTGATCCTTTATCACGTCCAAAAGTACTTCCCGCGAAACCACGATTGGTTAGCAGAAACCTGTTCTTAAACTTACCGCTGCCGCAGGTAAGTATTCATAATTCTTACCTGCGCCAAAAGGAAGCATAAGTACATAATAAAATATTTTTAAACCTCCATGGTCGAATGCGGATCTCGAGGGGGATATTCTTCCTTGACCTGGATTTTGTCAGGCAGTGAAATCTGGAATTGGTAAAAATGAACAAGGGAAAAGGGAGGTCACATTTCTCTTCCCGGAGTCATTCATGCAGTTCATCATGCAGCCGGGAACGGTAATAATTTTGATTCCCGGTATATCCTGAATTCCCTGAGTTTATGATGTATGTTGGATCAACGGCGTAGAAAAGTGCACCGAGAGATATTCATCATAAGTGACAACAATATTCATAGAATGGCTTTTATAGAGGTTTTTGGTTAGGTCCAGATCAAACTATACAGTTACTAAAAAAATATAGTCGTTGTGTGGAGAATGCACAACACAGAATCCTTAACCTATTGAAAACCTAAACTTGGCAGGTCACGGATTTAGCAGCCATTTCCAGAGCGGTATAGCGTCAATTGTCACACACTCATAAGTGAAGGTTTCATCATAACTCCACGTTATCAGAGTAAGTCTCATGAAAACTTTGCAGAGAATTTATGATGCGATTTCCAAAGCGGCTGGGAGGCAGGGCATGTTGTATAGCTCTGAAAGATTTAGTTAAGTATTAATTATACATACCACAAAGAACGACAGAATCACCGTATGCCTACAAAGTACATGGTCTGGACAGCAGGGTCTGGATCCTGAGCGCGACAAGGTTCATAAGAGCCTTCGGAAGAGGATCATCATTCATATTTGTGCCTCTCGTATTCATATCCATATACCATATTGATTTCATCGATACCGGTCTCTTCCTGGGATTTGCCACACTCCTGATGGCCTTTGTGCAGTACTATTCAGGCATACTTACTGACAGGGTTGGAAGGAGAACCATACTTGTCTATTCCCAGATCCCAGCAGTACTTTTCTATTTCCTGATTTTCTACACCATTGCGGTACCGAACTATTTCATCCTGCTGGTCGCGTCGTGGTACGGCACCATCGTGATAAATTCGATCCAGTATCCGGCAGTCCAGGCAGCGGTCGCGGATGTAACCTCCGTCAGCGAGCGGCTTTCCGGGTACACAGTGATGAGAATTATGGCCAATCTGGGCATAGCCATTGGCCCGCTCATTGGTGCGTACCTTGCATACTTCGGGCTGCAGTACATCTTCCTTGTTTCTGCCGCAGTAACGGTGGTTGAGATACTCATGCTCTATGGTCTCTTCAGGGAGACCTACGTGCCAGGAGATCATAAAGCTCTCAAGAAGGGGGATATTGGAAGGGCTTACAGACAGGACAGGTTCTTCATCTTCTTCATCATAATCGGCATAATCCTGGGCGTATTCATGAGACAGAGGGGGTCTTCCTTCACTGTCTATAC
>JAJYRT010000210.1 GCA_021793945.1 Thermoplasmata archaeon | reverse complement strand
CTGACCGTCCTTCAAAATTGATTTCTTACAGTCCCCTCAGGATAAGTTTTGGAGGCGGGGGAACCGATATCAGCCCGTTCATCGATGAATACGGATCTGCCGTATTAAATACCACAATCGACAGGGGCGTCAGGGTAAAGTACGTGGATGATGGTTTCCCGCTGGAAATATCTTCACGGGATTTCGTCAAAAGCTATCTCATCAGCCACGAAAGAAGGTCATCAAGGAGCGTCTCTGAAAAGATAGTTGATCTCTTCAGTTCCAGAAATGTCATGTCCGGCAGAGTTCTCATGAATAGCGATGTTCCACCAGGATCAGGCCTTGGATCATCCAGCGCTCTTACCACTTCCGTTATAAACGTAATAAATAATCTTAACGGCAGGAACCTGACAGCGCTTGAACTTGCTGATGAATCGTTTCTTACTGAGAGGGATTCCCTTAGGGTTACGTTGGGAAGGCAGGATCCCTATGCGATTTCCGTTGGTGGTTTCAAGTTTATGGAGTTTCAGGGAAATAACGTCAGAATAGAGAAATTTGATCAGCATCCCACGTTCCTGCATGCACTTGAGAAAAGCATATTGCTTATCTACACAGGAAAGACTAGGGAAAGCTCGCTTGCTCTTGCAGAACAGGTCAAAAAATCGCGGAGTGGAGAGAAGGAAACAATATCCAGGCTGCTGAGTCTCAAATCAACAGCATATGAGATGCGTGACGCAGTCAGGAATGAGGATTTTCATGGATTGGCGTCATTGGTTAACAGGGGTTGGGAAATAAAGAAAGCACTTGGAAGTAATGTGACCAATGATAAAATTGAGAAGATAATCAAGATTGCCCGATCCTCAGGTGCCGTCGCAGCGAGGCTGCTTGGAGGGGGATCACAGGGGTTTATTCTACTTATTGCAGAGGATGGGAAACTTAGGGAACTCCAGGACAGAATGGTCAGGCTGTCGCGGCTCGTAGTTAGAGTTTCTTTTGATGATAGAGGCACAAGAATAGTCAGCCGATCCTGAATTCACGATCCCGTCGCAAGGAAACCCATCCGCTTCAACGGTGGGAGGAATTGCGACATTCTAATATATCGAGATAGTATTTTCCGGTGTAAACCCCCATGGCTTGCATGGGTTAAGCCTAGGGTTGCCTGAGGGATTCGGTGGTGACACCGAGGGCTGTACAGCATACGCCTCTGCCCGAATGGCGAGGGCCATTCCATCGTGCGACATGACTGGTAAGGGTTGCTCCCCGAAGTCAACTGGCCTATTGTAGCGGGTTCCAGAGACATGTGAACATTGCCCATGCCGACGCCCAGTTGCAAGCCAACGTGCTTCAGCCGTTGGTAGTTGACGAAATGCCAAGATATTTCCTTAGGATCCTGAAAGTCAATCCCCAGATGATCCATCCTCCGTTCACATAAGATCCACCATAATCGGCTGGAGAAGAGGAAAATTGAAGCTCTGCTATTCTTATAACTCGAATCTCGGCAACTTCGTCCCCAGGCCTGTATGATCCGAATTCCTGAACAGAAAAGACAATGGGGTAAACAAACACCCCTGGATTGCTAACCGTATTCATTGGATCCATGCGTCTGGTTATACTTTCAGGTTGCAGTTTTATGGATGTCTCCTCGAAAGCCTCCCTGATGGCTGCCTTTTCAGGACTCTCGCCAGCCTTGATAAATCCTCCAGGAAATGCGATGTTGCCTGACCATGGATCATCCTTCCTTTCATTGCGCCTTATGAAAAGAATGGATGTTCCGTCAGTGATCAGGGAAACCGCTGCGGATCCTGTTCTTTGAACTCCCATAAGAATAGTCACAGCTTGGTTATGATTTCTGAAACTTTCTGTCCCTCATTTATGCCCAGAAGTCTTGCTTTTCCTGTGACGCCAGAGACAGATGCGCCTAGCAGAGTCTCAAGGTCTTTTACACCCGAAGCTCTGACAGCCGTGTCACCGAGCTTTTCTGCAGCTTCAAGATTTAGATAGCCGCACATCACGTACCCTTTCTTTCCCTTGAGTATGAGCAGAGGTGCATTCCCTACCGAGTATGAAAAAAACTCGTATTCATTCCCGCCAATTTTCACGGTCTCGAACCTGAACATTCATGGTAATTGCCAGCCACAATAAATCTTTATTCGGGGTTTGAAACCATCAAGGATGAAAGAAGCCGTGGCAAAATACTGGTACCGGTCACGAGTGTGAAACTGTCCATGTCTATGGATCTTATTTTTGCTTATCCAAATGAAACAACCATTGGCTGAAACGGGCACTGTCAAAATATGAGAACGTTCAATAGCTGCATCCAGATTCTTGATTGAAAATCATTGATAAAAGCCGTATTGTTTGACATGGACGGAACACTACTGGACAGCGAGTCACTTTCAACGAAGTCCACGGAATTCGCCTTCCAAGAAGTTCTCGGAAGGAAACTTACCGGTGATGAAAACTCAAGGCTTATTGGTAGACCAGTAGAGAAGGTCCTGAAAAACTGGTTTCCTGACGATGGCGATGAGATATACCGTGTCGGGGCTGAGCATTTTGAAACAATGGTAGATGAGGTTGCACCCTTTCCAGGAGTGAGAGACATGCTTCGGCTCACAGCGGAACATTACAGGATGGCACTTGTCACCTCTTCAAAACGGAAGCATGCAGAGAAAATGCTCATCCTCACCGGAATGAAACAGTATTTCGAGTTCATAGTGGCGCAGGAAGATACAGTTTACCAGAAGCCAGATCCGGAACCTGTCCTCCTGGCTATAGGGAGGCTTGGGCTGAGC
>JAJYRT010000034.1 GCA_021793945.1 Thermoplasmata archaeon | reverse complement strand
GTTAAAGCGTGGAAATCCAAAGAAAACATTATAATTGAATCAGGAATCTCCAAAAGAAATGAGTGAGTTTGACGCCATTGTGATTGGTGCTGGCCCAGCTGGGGCATCAGCCGCTATTAGACTCGCATCCTCTAAAAAAAATGTGCTTCTCGTTGAAAAATCCGATCCCCCCGGCAGTAAGAACGTCTCTGGAGGTGTTCTATGGGGCAACGGCCTCTCATCCATAATTCCGGATTGGGAAAAGAGTGCCCCGGTAGAGAGATTCGTGGACACCAAATCAGTGGCATTTCTGACACAGGATTCCAAGATAGGCATAGATTTCAGTTCAAAGAAGTTGCAGCAGAAGAAAACTGGTTATACAGTACTCAGGGCCAAGCTGGATCAATGGTTGGCAAGGAAGGCAAAGGAAGCTGGAGCCATGGTCATTAATGGCGTTACCGTTGAGAAGCTCCACATGGAAAATGGGAAAGTGACCGGAGTTGAACAGGGTGGGGACGTTATAACGTCCGATGCAGTAATCCTCTGTGAAGGCGCCAACCCAAGGGTGGCAATTGATTCGGGTTTGCACAAGCGCCTTTCGGATCGTGATGTTGCAATTGGAGTCAAGGAGGTCATCAGCCTTCCAGAGGCAACCATAAACGAGCGCTTTCACCTGAAAAGCGGGGCCGGTTTCGCCTGCGAATATGTACTCGGGTACCTGCAGAACGGGGTCGAGGCAGGAGGATTCCTCTATACAAATAAGGACAGCATATCCGTGGGAATCGTGGTATCAATGTCTCACCTCCGGGAAAATGATGCTACCCATTCGTTTGACATCATTGAGTCCTTTACCGGCCATCCATATATTGCGCCCTTACTTGAGGGGGGAAATATGCAGGAATACAGTGCTCACCTTGTGCAGGAGGGCGGCATAGGATCCATGCCAAAGCTGTACGGAAATGGATACATGATCGCTGGCGACTCGGCCGGCTTCTCATTCAGCAATGGCCTTGTGCTGCAGGGCATGAACTATGCCATAGATTCCGGCATAATAGCAGCTGACACATTTATTGAGGCATCAAAGGGAATGGATTACTCAGAAAACGCCTTGAAACTATACCAGGATCGCCTGGAGTCGTCATACGTGATGAAGGATATGCGGACATTCAAGGGTATAGAGAATGTAACCTGGAGCCCATTTGTTCACAAGAAGGTTCCTGCGATGCTTGAATCGCTTATGCTGAATCTCTTCATGGAGGAGGGGAAGCCGAAAAAGCACATGACGGGCATGCTTCTCGACGCCATGTCGGAAAACGACATGCTCAAGGCTTCCAGCATAATAGACGCTTATAGAATGATGAGGAGGATGTGAGAATGAAGATAGAGGACAGATTATCAGTACTGAATTACAAAACAGACAAATCCTATGCACATATCACGGTGAAACCGGACATATGCGAGACATGTCCAGATCACTTCTGCACATTCGCCTGCCCCGCAAACTGCTATACGCTGATTGATGGAAAGCTGAACTTCAAATATGAGGACTGCGTTGAATGCGGTACGTGTGATGTTGCCTGTGCGCACGGAAGCGTTACCTGGACAAACACAAAGGGAGCGCACGGGATAAAGTACAAATTCGGGTGAATTCATATGGTTTTGGAAATTATAGTCTTAGTCAAGCAGGTTCCAGATAGTCAGGAGGTCGTAATTGATCCCGTAACAATGAACCTTAACAGGAGCCTAACAAGAAATGTAACAAACAGTGCTGATGAAAATGCGCTCGAGGCGGCGCTGAGGATAAAAGACAAGGTGGGAGCAAATGTTACTGTTGTTTCAATGGGGCCCCCACAGACAGAAACAACGATGATGGAATGCCTTGCAAGAGGTGCGGACAGGGCAATACTTGCATCGGATAGATTCTTCGGTGGAGCAGATACATACCCAACCGGTCTGACAATCGCAGCGACAATTTCCAAGATTGGAAAATTTGACATAATATTCGCTGGGGAGGAATCGTCAGATTCCAGCACCGGACACGTTGGACCAGGGGTTGCGGAGTTCCTGAACATAGACCAGATCACCTATGCCAGCAGTGTGGAATATGAGGATGGATACGTGACCGCCGATCGTGAGCTGGAGGGTGGCACAGAAACAGTTAGGGTTCCAACGCCTGTCCTGGTTACTGTACTGTTGAATTCGAATTCTCCAAGAATGCAGACTCTCAGGAGGAAAATAGATGCCATAAAGAAAGGCATGGAAGTCTGGGATCACGATAAGATTGGCCTGCAGCCTGAATGGGTGGGTGTAAGAGGCTCTCCAACCATAGTGAGGAAGATGAGGCCAATAAAGGAGAGGGAAAGGGCTGCAAAGAAGATAGACTTCGCTGGACTGGGGGATCTCGCAAGGGAACTCTACGAGAAGAAGATTCTTAAGCTGGAGGAGGAGTAAAATGGCAGGAATAAAGATGGCAACCCCTGCAGACAAGCCTGAAGAATACAAGAATGTATTCGTGTTCCTTGAAACGAGGGAAGACAAGCTGGTCAGGCCCGCACTGGAAATGATAGGCGTGGGAAAGAGGATAGCAGATAAGGTCGGGGAGAAACTCTACTGCCTGCTGCTCGGGGGGAATATCAAGAATGAAGCAAAGGAGGCGGTATCATACGGATGTGATATAGTTCTCGGAGCCGAATCTCCAGATTTAAGCATATACAGGACGCTACCATATTCAAAGATAATCTCGGATTTCGTGAAGGAAGAGAAACCTAACATTTTCCTGATACCGGCAACAAGAAACGGGAGGGACCTTGCTTCAAGGATTGCCGTCAGCTGCGAGGCCGGGGTTACGGCAGACTGCACAGAGCTCGACATCGAACAGGACACCAGAATTCTTTCCGCAAACAGGCCAACCTACGGGGAAAGCATGCTGGCTGAAATTCTGTGCAAAAAACACCGCCCGCAGATGGCTACCGCAAGGGCTGGAATATTTCAGGTTCCTGACAGGGTAAAATCACCAAAGGGGGAAATCAGGATCAATAACGTGAAGGTTGACAAGTCACTACTTAAAAAGGAAGTGCTGGAATTCAAGAAGAAGAACGCTGTGGACCTGACTGCAGCCAAGGTAGTTGTGTCCGGAGGCATGGGGCTCGGAAAAGCAGACGGCTTCAAGCTCATTGAGGAACTTGCCAGCGAAATTGGTGGAGTCGTGGGGTCATCGAGACCTGCTGCAGATATGGGGTGGATAAGCAGGGATCACCAGGTTGGCCAGACCGGGCAGACCGTTCGCCCCAGATTATACATTGCGGCTGGAATATCCGGAAAGATCCAGCACATAATGGGCATGAAGAACAGCGAAACAATAATAGCGATAAACACAGACCCTAATGCTGAAATTATAAAGTATTCGGACTATGTTATAAATGCCGATCTCTATGAAGCCATACCTGCTCTTGTAAATTCAATCAGGGAAGAGAAGAAAAAATTGGCACTGGCAGCCGGAAAATGATCTTCCGGTGATCCGGTCCTAGATCATCTGGTCAATTCTTCTTTCCCTGATCTCTTTCTTTATTTCGTCAATAAACTCATCAATCTGGTAGGTCTTCTGTTTGTTGTCCCTGCCCCTGATTGTTATGGTCCCATCCTTGAGCTCATTTTCCCCGACAATTCCTACATACGAGGGTCTTTTCTCCCGGACCATCTTGATTTTCTTGCTGATGGTCTCCGCTGAAACATCGAGAGTGGTTCGGAGGCCGCTGTCCCTCAGTTTTTTATAAACCTGTTCAGCGTATGCCTGCGAACTTATGCTTACTGGAGAAAGGTATACTTGCATGGGCGACAGCCACGTCGGGAGCTTCCCGGCATAGTGTTCTAGCAGAATTGCCATAAATCTCTCAAGGCTGCCGAATATTGCCCTGTGAATCATCACGACCCTGTCCTTCTTGCTTTCGCTGTTTATGTAGTAAAGACCAAAGTTCGTCGGAAGGAAAAAGTCAAGCTGAATCGTGGACAATTGCCAACTCCTTCCTATTGCGTCCTTTGTGTGCACATCTATTTTTGGGCCGTAGAATGCGGATTCCCCCGGATATTCCTTGAAGTTCAGTCCAGATTGCACCAGGGCTTCCCTCAGCTGGTCACTTGCCTGATCCCACAGAGAAAGATCAGGATCGAGACGTTCCGATCCACAATTCGGACACAGGAATTTTTCTTCCGAGGCGCCTCTCCTTGTCTCTACCTTTGTCTGGCAGTCCCTGCATACAAATGTGACAAGGTAAAGTTCTGGATGTTCCCTGTCCATAAGGCTCAGGTCGAAAGTTGCCTCCGTATTTCCAAGTACTGTTTCGTAAGTCTCGCGCACCAGGGAAATCAGGCTCTTGACCTCTTCAAGAATTTGTTCCATGGAGAGAAATGCATGACCATCATCCTGCGTGAAAGCCCTCGGTCTTGTCAATCCACCGACTTCGCCGGATTTTTCATACCTGTAGACAGTCCCGAACTCGCTGTACCTGACTGGCAGGTCCCTGTAGCTGTGAGGTTCGCGTTCGAATATGGTGATATGACCAGGACAGTTCATGGGCTTCAGGCCGTACCCCTCATGGTTCTCAAGCTCGAATGTGAACATGTCTGGCTTGTATTTCGCGTAATGGCCTGACTGTTTCCACATGGTATCCCTGAATACGTGTGGGGTCCAAACCTCCATCCACCCTCTCCCGGAGTTTTTCTCCCGCATGTAGTTCATCAGCTCGTTCCTGATTATTGTGCCATTGGGGGCGTAGAGAGGGAATCCGGGGGCCCTTTCAGAGTTGAACAGGAACAGGTCCATCTCGACACCTATCTTTCGGTGATCCCTCTTCGACGCCTCCTCCTTCATCTTAAGGAATGCATTCAATTGCTTTTCGTCGGAGAACGCAGTTCCGTAAATGCGTATCATTGGTGCCCCGTCGACTTCTCCCTTATAATGTGTGGCTGCAATTGAGAGCAGTTTCACCGCATGAAGGAATGCCGTATCCGGCACATGAGGTCCCTTGCAGAAATCGACAAAATTGCCCTGCCTGTACACGGTTGATTTTTTTCCCTCCTCAACATTATCCCTTATCTTGTCGACCTTATACTGGTTGGACCTGAACATATCAAGAAGTTCTGTCTTGCTGTGTTCCTCCCTTACTACTGGTATTCCACTCCTTGCTATATCCTTCATCCTGGATTCGATAACAACAAGGTCATCCGACGAGATCGGTTTCATGTCAAAATCATAGTAAAACCCATCTTCTGTCACTGGCCCAGCATTGGGAAGAGCTCCCGGGTACATTTCAGTGACTGCCTGGGCCAGCAGATGTGCAGCAGAATGCCTCAGGATTTCGAGAGATTGCGCGGAATATCTGGTCAACAGGTTGCATTCCATTTCACCTTCAGGCACGATCGACAGGTCAAATAATTTTCCTGCGCATTCAACTGCAATTGCATCCTTCCTGAGCTTATCAGGAATGGAATACAGAAACGCTTTGCCAGGTTTGAACCGCAGCTTTATCTTATCATCGTGGGCGCTCATGATGAGAGGTGATTTTGTTTCCGCATAAAATCCTTTATTTTAAATTGACGATCTTCAGGGTCTCCGTGTCAAACCCATCTCCCGTTATTTTTTCGTAGATTCTCTCGATGTCAATGTATGGCGGTCTGTCATTGCCCAGAGCAGGCACAATCTTTCTTATCTCTTCATATATGCCGGAAACAAACCTTGACGGCTTGTCACTGGCGAATTCAAGTGATTGTGCGCCGGTAAGATATTCTATAGAAATAATGTGATACACATTTGATACTATCTCGGAAAGCTTGATTGCCGCATTCATTCCCATGCTGACGTGATCCTCCTGGTTCGCCGAAGTTGGGATTGAGTCCGCAGTAGACGGGAAACTGAGGGTCTTGTTCCTGTTGCAGAGTGCAGCAGCCACGTACTGTGGAATCATGTAACCAGAATTAAGGCCGCTGTTCCGGACCAGGAATGGCGGGAGTCCACTCAAATTGCCGTCAGTTATTCTGGCTATTCTTCTCTCCATGATGTTCCCGAGATCTGTCAGGGCGATGGCAAGGAAGTCACATACAAGTGCGACGGGCTCACCGTGAAAATTACCGGCCGATACTATCTCTTCCTCAGAGACCAGGGGATTGTCAGTTGCAGAATTTATTTCCGTTGTGGCTACCCTGCTCGCATAGTTAATCGTATCCAGCACTGCACCGTATACCTGTGGAATGCACCTCAGCGTATAGGGGTCCTGAACTTTCTCGGCAGTGGATTTTTTCAGAATCCTGCTGTCAGAAAGAAGATCCCTGAAAATGGTCGCAACAGAGACCTGTCCAGGGTGATTCCTTGTACCTACCGCCCATTCCCTGAAAGCTTTGAGAGTTCCCCCCAGTCCCTCGAAAGACAGGGCGGCAGAAGCCAGTGAATTTCTCATCAACCTCATGGCCCTGAAAATCTCCACGGAGAGTATGGCCGATATTGCAGCGGTCCCATTTATGAACGCCACTCCTTCCTTTTCGGTGAACTGATACGGCGAAATGTCGAGTTTCATGTACAGGTCATGGGCGTCGGTCACCTGATCCCGGTAATAAACCAATCCTTCACCCATTATGGCCAGGGCTATGTGGGCAAGTGGGGCAAGATCCCCGCTTGCTCCCACTGATCCATATCTCGGAACCACCGGGGTAATCCCCTCATTGAGCATCATCAGCGCGAACTTAAAGAGGTCTTCAGAGACGCCCGAAAAACCCCTGCAAAAACCGTTCAGCCTTATGGCCATCATGGCCCTCACATATTCCCTGGGCAATGGGCTGCCCACGCCGGATGAGTGAGAACGGATAAGGTTCCTCTGTAATTCCATTATATCCTCGCTGTCAATCTTTACGTTGAGCAGGCTGCCGAACCCTGTGTTAACGCCATAAATGGTGGCTCCTCTCCTTATCTGTCTTTCCAGGTTCTCCCTGGAATCGTTGATTCTCTTGACTGCGCCGGGAGAAAGTGAAACTTTCTCCTGAAGCACGGCAATTCTGTAAACTTCTTCTATGGTAAGGCTTTCGCCGTCAATTACTATCATGTGGCACTCATATCCCTGAAAACTAAATAGTTGTTTGGAAGCCGACCCGAGACGTTCTATGTTCCCAAGTTTTGTTCGCCCTCTACTTGTTTGATCATTCTCAGCCGGGTATGTGTCAGCCGCGAAGGAAAACTTTATACGTTCTATACGATATAGACTATGTCATATGCTCACAATAACTGTGGATCACAACTCAAAGGAACCGCCTTATAAACAAATTTACGCCCAGATAGTATCACAGATATCTGCGGGGTATCTGGTAACAGGCGACGTACTGCCCCCCTCCAGGGTACTGGCGGGAGTGCTCGACGTCAATTTCCATACGGTCAACCGATCCTACCAGACGCTGAGGGATAATGGAGTGATTTCGCTTACCAGAAACAGGAAATATGTTGTGACGGCAGGCAGGTATGATGAGAAGTCTGTCAACGAATTCTTCAGCAGGGAACAGGAGTTGATAAGCGATGCCCTTGCAAGAGGATTCGGCGAAGACGAAATCATTGATGTCATAAAGAAGATACTGACAACCAGGCCAAAGAATAAGAAGGGAGACTGCTGAAATGTTTAGTCCATCCGCTCTTGAAGTTATGGAAATGCTGCTTGTTGCTGCAATGGGTATTATGCTGTCTATCATACCATACGTTACAGAGAAATCCATAATATTTGGAGTAAGAACTCCAGCGGAATTCAGGTCAACAGCACATGTAAGAAAGGCACAAAGAACCTATCTCATTGCAGTGCTGCTGATCACCGCACTGTCTGAAGTATTGATTTTCACTATCATATACCATTACTACCTATTGCTTGCGGTCTACCCGCTTTTCATTGTACTGGGAGCGTTCCTTGTCTATCTTCCGGAACATTACGCAATTGCGAAGAGAAAGAGAGATGAAAGATGGGTCGAACAGGCAAACCAGGCCGTCACTGCACAATTTGTGACGGCTGAAACCGCACAGTTCCCCTGGGTTTATGCAGTTCCGGGTCTGCTGGTGCTGATTGCCCTTTTTGTGATTGGCGTCCTGTACTATCCAAGCATACCTTCAACATTCCCGACTCACTTTGGTTCCAATGGCGTGCCTGATCAGTACTCAACTAAATCCATAGGGAGCGTGTTTCTTGTCGGCTTCATAAGCATCGCCACTACTGCCCTTATGCTGATAATCGCATACGCAATTTCCAGGACCTCATTCAGGGTGGACAATTCATCCAGACAGTCCATGGAAAGGGGCGAGATATTCCGGTATCGGATGACAGCTATGCTCTTGCTCATCCCGGTTTTCATAAATACTACACTGCTGCTTTCAAGTCTCCAGATATGGGGAATATTCAAGCCGGGAAATTACCTGCTCCCGTTGGTCCTTGCACCTGTATTCGCGATGCTTGTCCTAATAGTTGTGGTCACCTACCTGACAGGACAGCTTGGCAGCAACATCCGAAAACCTGGCATACCTGCTGCTTCAGGCAATATCACCGGCATGAAACAGGAATCGATGAAGGACGATGACCTTTACTGGCGTGGAGGAGTCGTATATATAAACAGGAGTGACTCCAGGTGGTTAGTTCCCAAGCGATTCGGAGTGGGATACACACTTAATTTCGGTCACCCTGGAACCATAACGCTAATTGTCCTGCCCTTCGTGATTGTCCTGATTGTCATCTTTCTTCACTGACGCCGTGCTGTCTTGGGCTTTTGCAGCTACTTTTGTATGCCAGGTCTGATCGCTGTGGATTCATGAAATCATTGAAATGCACTGGCCTGATTGATCACAGCAAGCGAGCGAAAGAACACAATTGTACTGGAAAATGAATTGAAAACAGCGGTTCGGGATCTGCAGTAAAATGCAGGTGCCGGGATTTGGACCCGGGTCGAAAGCTTGGAAGGCTCTCGTGCTGGACCAGTCTACACTACACCTGCTGTTAAAGCCACACGTGATTATATTAATGATTAAATAAGTTTGCCAGCGGTGGAAAATCAAGACGTCGCTTCTATTATAAAGTCTGTGCTATAGGACACATTATTTTCAGCTAAGGCTGTAATGGTAAGTGTGTATGTTGTGGCGCTGGATATTGCAGAGAGGTTAAAATAATCATAGTGTGTAAGGGAGTTATAATGCTGGTTCACAACAGTCAGAGAACTGGCAGTGACTGTAACATTTGAAATAGGTGAATTATAGTTCACGTATGCTCTCATGCCATATAATCCCGGGCTACCCAGAATATTAATATTGGACGTGGTCGCGGGTGAAACCCATGATCCTGAAGAGTTCTCATACTGAAGTCCCGATATTTGTATAGGGGAAACAGTTGTAATCGGAGGGTTTATGAATATTGTCCAGAAAATAATAACCGTGAGAAGGAATTCACCGCCAACAAGGACCCAGTGCCATGTTCTTTTAGGCAGCGTTAACCCAAGTCCTTTCAGAATCTGCTTGATAAAAATAATGAAGACAAAGATCAGAAGGATATCCAGGTATCCGTACCCAAGGATGTATATATATCCGGCAAAAAGTCCAAGGAATGCACCTATGATAAATGTTACTATCATAGTCTTGGCTCTTTCCTTTTCCCCCTTCAGGTACTCTCTTTCATCGAATTCCGGTTCTTCAAAAATTGGTTCTGCTTTTGGTTTGACCATGAATGCCGCCTTATTGGATGCTCATTAATGAATTTAACGCGCCAAGCGGATCTTGTGCCTTGACCACCCCTGAGGCAACAAGCACTCCCCTGGCACCAAGTTCGAAAGACTTTTCAACGTCTCCGGAGTTCTTTATCCCGGCTCCTACCAGGAGATCAACATCAAATTTACTGCACAATCTCGCAGCATTCTCGATGACGTCAGGCCTGGCCGTCGAAACAGAAATATTCCCGCCGATAAGTTCCTTTGGTTCGTAGGCAATGTAACGGGGCCTGATTCCAGCATACTTCTCAATTTCCCCTATGTTTTCGAGGCATAGCGTGATATTGAATCCTAAACCATCTGCGTGTTTTACTGTTGATATTATCTGTTCCGGTGGAATCCTGTTTTCAGAGTGGTTCAGCAAGGACCCGTGGATCCCTCTTTCCATCAGGGAGTCCATTGATATCTTTCCGGTGTATGCACCATACCCGACAGGATCTACGTGCTGTGCAAGGAACGAAATGTTCCCGGCAGCACTGCTTAGATTCAGGTCAAGCGGACTGAGAGCGACCAGGAGACTTGATTTCTTTCTATTTTGAATTTTAGAAAAACCGTCAAGAAGAATTCTGGCTCTTTCTCCAGTGGCTTCGAAATAATGCTTGAAATTGACCATATAGCAAAAATCTGGCATGCTCCCAGATTTCAGATCCTTATTATTATATTGCTATGTTCTTCCGTATGTGTTATGACTGAGTCGTACAGGAAACGTATCATCACCAATAATTTCGTCCAATAAATTCTCCTGCCGGGATAATTGTCTTCAGTAACCAGACCAGGGTCCTTCCAACGCCTGCTTCAGCCGGAGTATCTCATCTTCATATTCCTTTGTGCCCTTCGGATATCTTTTCGGAGTTGACTTGTCATTCCTGGCAGCCTTGGGCTGTGATGTCCCAGATATCAATTCCCTGATCAATCTGGGATTTTCCCGTGTAGTCCTTGTTCCCTGTTTCTGTTTAAGGAGATGCGGGGTTGTTACGGGTGGTTCTGTAACTACGTCCGGAATCACGACAGACGGAGCAGGCTCCGGTAGATTTTCTTTGTGCCCCCCTCCCTTTGCTGAATCCTCATCGGTCGGGTGAACCGGTACCAGTCTTTCCGGGAGTTCAATAATTCCCTCGCTTTGCCGCTGTTCGTGTTTCTCTTCCGCGACAACAGCCTTAGGATCATCTGGTGGCCAGTAATGCCCCCTTCCTGGAGAATCATTCTTATATGCAAACAGGGAGTTCTCTATGCTTGTGATAGTGACAAAGTCCCGGCTCTCTCCAAGCATTTTATCTATCTGCTGACCAAGCTTCTCCACAAATTCTTTGAGTCTTGGCATCTCAATCGCTTCGCGAAGAATTCTCTGTATCGCTTCCCGATCTGTTTCACCGGGCCATTTTAGAAGTTCAAGTACTAAATAATCATCGCCGTCTAGCAAAACACTTTTGGCCTCTTCGCCGCCGTCCCTTTTTTTTGTCCTGTTCTTATCCATTTACTTATTACCTCTATGAGTTCATAGAAGTCGTTCCACATCATAATATAATAAAATAAAAGAAAATTATTTTGTTCTTTCAGCAGCGTCCTTGTATCCCAGGGCGTTAGCGAACTGAAGATCTTCCGGTGCAGCAGTTACAAGCGCTCCCGGTGCAAGCACATCAAGTGTCTGTCCAATTAGAGCAGCTCCGCCACCAACGGGTATCAAAGCTGTTACACGATCCAGTTCCCCTCTGAGATTTGCCCTGAGGCTGTCAAGTATCCTGTTGGAGAGTTCCTTCAGTATAGGTGCGCCGACTTCCGCCCCTCCTACCTGCCTCTGCTTGAACATAACAGGTGAGGTCAGTGCTTGTCTGGCAACATCGGTTGGAACTACGAATCCTGTCTGCCTTGCTATGAGCTTACCGATATTCGAGACCGCGTCTCCTATTCCTGCCTCTATTGAGAACGACATCTCTACGACGGGCTCCATGTTCATGAGGTTTATAGTCAGAACATCAGTTGTTCTGGAACCAACATCAACCACAAGTCCGTACCCGGGCTGGCTCTTGACAAGTCCTTTTTCAACAAGGTATAGTGCGGCTCCAACTCCCTGTGGTCTGACAATAAGTTTCTCTATGTGTATCTGTCTTGTCTGCCCGTTGTTTGCCTTTATTGTCAGCGTTTTTCCCTCCAGCGATTCCCTTGCGGCAGCGACTTCCTGATCAAAGGTACCAAGAGGTGTTCCGCTACCAAGCGATATGCTGGTCTGTGCTCCGCCATCGCCGGCACCGCTTATCCACAGCGCCGCTGCAAGCAGTGGCAGTGAATCCGCACTCGATAGCCTTCCATCTCCGAGGGGTTCCCTTACACCAGCACCAGTGGCGTTCTCTCCAAATATGAAAGGCTCCCCGTCGTCAACGGCCAGCGAAAGTATCGATCCTCCAAATCCCCAGGATTTAGCGTCGTATCTTGCCCACCTGGATGGGAACTTCTCTCTGCGTCCGTCTACACCGATTACTTTCGTATCTCCATAACCCAAATCTATACCTACTGAGACCATACGTTTCTTCCTCTTACGTGCGACCCTGGTTCATCATTCATTCTCTCACTGTACTCTGGTTTCCGTTGAGCGAGTGTGCAAATTTTTCTGTACAAAGAATTGGTCGTGGCTATCTCCCTCACTGCATTCCATGGTTATCAATGTTCAATATCGCATCATTAGATGATCTAGTGATCCGATGCCAGTCGCACATACCTCATCTATTAGCTACATAAATATAAATCTTTTTGCCTTTTGCATGAGGATTTTTGCACTGGGATTAACCGCCCAGCTAGGAAAACAGAGATTTTAGTGAAAAGAATAAAAATTTCGCCCATATCAGGAAACGAAATTACTTACATCCGATATTGGTATGTACATTATTTTACACATCATCATTGCGATTTAGAGTTCATCTTACATTTGGGTATAGCGGACAAAGGAAACAGGAGTCTCTGGGAAAGGTAAATTTCTGAAGAGGGCCTTGAAAAAGCCAATCAGATAAACAATTTCATAACCCGTTTCCTGATGAAGTGGATATCAGGGCGTTCGTGATGTCACAGAACGTTTGGAAGGGCAGCAAATGAAAGAGATACCTGCTCTGTATCAGATCTCGGATAAAACTAATTATCGCAGGACACGCATCCAAGCAGACCTGAAAGAGTAAAAGCTAAACCCAAAATTTAAGGTCGAATATTCCAAAAGTAATGGAGTAAATCCTCTGCTAAAGTGAGAGACAATCTATCCGTAATTTCTCTGAACTCAATAGACTGGGAACACTGGATGGTGAGCTTAAATTAGCCTCCGGATACGTGGTTAAGGTCTCAGGAGTTGTTCTTTTCAAACAGCTCAAGGCGGTAATCTATAGCCTTTACAGCAGGGAGATCATAATCTTCTACGGGCAAATTGGCAAGTTTACGCCCTTCTGCCTTCAGGACATGATTATTGGCAGCTGATTCCCTGAATATCCTGTCGGATGAGACACGAACCCTGAAGTTCTCATCGAAGGTCCAGAGGTAGCTGTCAAACAAGATGTGGTGATTTCTGCAGAGCAATATTCCATTCCTAATGTCTATGGAAGTTCCACGATCAGAAACTGGGATTATGTGCGCTGCTTCAAGGCCTATGGGCTCTCCGCGAAATCTGAACCCTATTTCGCATAAACTGCATTTTTCATGATATACTCTCCTGACAGCTGTCTGGAACGCTCTTTGCCTTATGGGGGTTGTGGATTCTGAGAGTCTTTCCCGATATGTCTCGAAGGGCTGGAATGGCGTTATTGAGCTTTTAGTCATAGGCCTGTTCTCGATTTCTATTGGTTCTCCATGCATCACAAAATGTTTTCCATCGTATTCCTCCACGTACGCTAATCCCATTACTTCATACGTCCTGTCCGAGCCCGGTAGCTTCTTCTGTATGAATACCCCAACGGGCACTCTATCATCCATTGAGTTGAGCAACGCATTGTTGGTACTGAGCGACATGTCGGTTTTACCATTTTTTGCTTCGGGGGTGTACCGATAGAGCCAGGAACCATCGGGCAGATTTGTAACATCCTGATCTGGGTAGATGCCCCGGCTGGTCTGCCTGACCCATAGCGCATAGTTAGAATTTTGTGGTTTGTATATCCCTTTTTGCGTCTTAAAGCCCGGAATTCTATCCTGCAGGTCCCTGCTTCTTTCCATTGATCCCATAAGTTCCCTGATCATCTGTAAAGAATGGCGGAGCACCTCATCTTGGATTTTCTCCAGAGGATCGGTCATTAAGATATCACCTAATACAAGAATTTAAATTTATCCACTTGTGGATCCAGAGAGAATTGCAGGCTAGTCTCCCGCCTTTCATCCGATTCCCACCGACAACGAGATTTCCAACGACTATTCTAAAATGTGGGCTAAATTTACTTATAATAGTTCCAAGAGTATTCTTCTCTAATTTCGTGAGAAGAAATATATGATTTGTTACTGAAGGTGCAATTGTAACGAAGTGAACCAAAGTGATTTGATGATGAAAAATAAGTTTTACCAAAAATAGCGATTGGGGAAGTTCTTGTATGTACGGGCTCTAACTCCGAATTTCACGGGAAAACTCACTCCAGGGATTCATCCCTCCACAGATAGTAGAACTGGGAGATCGGACTCTATACGTGTATACTTGAACTGTCGGAAGTTGGAGGATAAGGGGGATAAGATGTTTAGAGGAGAAAACGGGGTTATCTCAAGATGGTATGAAAAGTGAGAAAACAAATAAGCGATGGTTAAACCTGACTTCATGACACGTATCTTATTTTGTAGAGCAAGCAATTGTGAAGTTTCCATAGAAATTTGACTTCAGGATTGTATTACCCGTATTACATGTAATACAATAATGCCTTTCAAGCAGGCACTATCCAAGTTTCCCCCACATTCAAAGCTAAGAGATGAATACCTTCCTACTAGCTTGCAAAATCAAATAATGATAATACTCACGGAAGTAAACATGGATTAAGCGGATCCGGGGAGTTTGGACCCCCGACTTATGGATTAAGAGTCCGACTTACTTCTGGAAGCAATTCTGACTGATTTGTCAAACAATTATTACATGGAAATGAGTTATCTAAACGATGGAAGAAATGAGTGAAAAATTTGCTTTTAGGGCCCCAAATAGTGTCCTTCTCTTAAAGATATTCTTCTGTATATCATAACAAGTGTGTTTCTAAATCAATTAAATGTGCTCATAGAAATCAATTAGCCAATTAGATAGTATTGAAAAATTTACTTCTATTTACTGGAAGATTTTTATTCTCTTAAAAAATAATCCTGCTCAAGCCCATGAGTTATAATAATTTTCGTACAGACCAATCTGAAAATATCAAAGACATTCTAAACAAGTTAGATTATTATCATGAAAATTTCAACGAGTTTGCCAGTGCAAGAAGGCTAAACCAGCTTTCCATAGTTTTGCAAGGGATAACTACACTATTCTATTTCCTTTTACTTCAAAGATTTGATTTTGGACATTATGAGAGCTTTTTTATCGCAATGGCATTTATTCAGGTTTTGAATTTATTAGCGGATTTTTTCTTTTATAAC
>JAJYRT010000209.1 GCA_021793945.1 Thermoplasmata archaeon | reverse complement strand
GATGACTCGTTCATGTTCTACGGAATGTTTGAACATAAGATAAAAACGCACTATGAATATGAGCAGGTCGTCAAGGACATTGAGACCTTGAATAAGGAATCCGTGAGAGAACTCTATGATGTTACCGCCATATCGGCCAATGGATATGCTGCCGTATCAGACAAGTATTATCTCACTACCTCCGGGGCTAGCTTCGGACTGAATTACGGACCGATTGTCGTGGCGAAGGATAAGATTGATCTCAAGAATGCAAAAATAGCTACCCCTGGCTTCCTAACTTCATCACACCTGCTTTACAGAATGTTTGCCCCTGAACCTGGCAATGGTTTTGTGGAAACAAGATTCGACCAGATACCGGAGGCAATCCTTACTGGAAAAGTTGATGCCGGAATACTGATCCACGATGAACAGCTAACGTATCAGAAGAGAGGACTGGTAAAGGTCTTTGATGTATATGATGCGTGGAAGAAATTTGCCGGCGCACTTCCAGTACCTTTGGGTTTCAACGCAATCAAGAAATCACTTGGAAAGGAAGTTGCGATGAATTACAAAGTGGATTTTGAGAACTCTATAAAATATGCAATGCAGAACGAGGACGACGCCGTGAAATATTCCCTCAAATATGCAAGATACTCAGACATGGAGCTCGAAAGAAAGTTCATAAGGATGTACGTTAACGACCTGTCCATTGACTTTGGGAAGGAGGGACGGGAAGCTCTTTCCAAATATTACAACAGGGCGACTGAAATGCATCTCCTGACAAAGGTGAATCTGGAAATCATCTGATCGCCGGGCTGGATTGTAATTTAGCTTAAATGCTGCCCATTACGGAAAATCCCCAACGCCGTGCAGTGATATTCTCCAGTCCCTGAACTGTTCCCTTGCCTCGGAGATTATTTTCAGGTATTTCCTCAGGTAACTTCTGGGAAAAATAGAACTTAAAACGAGCGTATTTCCTTTCGCTGATTGAATACGGCTGAAGGAACTGATTGCATCGTTGTTAGTTCTCCTGGAATAAAAATCAACGAATTCGTTCTCAGTTGTTGCTTCATATATGCCTTCGTCGGGTGATATTGCTGTTACCTTTCGATCCAGTTTCTCTGAAGCGGATCCTGCTTTGTAAATAGCGTGTATCAGTCCGTCAGTAGATATGAATTTAACTTCCCGGATCCAATCAGTTCCAAGCGGATTTTCCTCAACGGGCCCGGTTCCGTGTACATTAACTGTGCTTATATGTGAGAGTGGAACGTAGGTTGCGGCATTCTTCAGTATCTGAAACAAACCGGGGGATGGCCCCAGTCTCTGTATGTGAAAATTTGGAAATTTTGATACGTAATGTCCCAGAACTGTAGATAAAGGCTCGTTGAAATTAGAATGAAACCTGAACTGCAGGTGCAGGTTTCCCTGGTCCAGATAAATACCGTCCATAGAGAATGAGGGAATACGCGTTAACTCCTGGACTACGGAAAGTTCTTCATAACTGTCAGTTTTGCTTGAGACCACCCAGTTTCCATAAAAATCCTTTGCATCAAGGGAATCTAAGAAAATTTTTACCTCCCTGTATTTTTCCGCTCCCCTTTGGATATAGAATAAAACCTCTATTTTATCATGATCAATCAACACAATTGAAGGAGCTCGGATTCCGAACTTTCTTGAAATCTCGAATATCTGATAATCATTTGTAAATGATAGTGAACATTGCTTATCAAGTAATCTGTCAACTTCATTGACAAGCATAAATTACTAAAACGTTAACCCTAATTAAGTTTCCCGTATGTAATTTATGCTTATGGAGCGTTTTCATTTCTTCCTTCTGCATATTTTGTCCTAAAAAATGCGATAATACTGGCTGAAATCACACAACGCCAAATCTAATGAGCTTGATAGTCATGACCTTTATCAACAAATGAGAAAAGGAGGGAATAGGAAACTGGACAACGGCTCGGCCATGTTGCTGTTTGCTGTTTTCTTTATATTTGCTGTCGTATCTATCGCGATATCATCTTCAATAGTTATTTCAACCATCGGCCTAGGACTAAAAATTGGACTCATTGAGGAGACATTCTACATTATTGTCATTTCAGCAGACATCCTGATAATGACCTACTCGGCAATGAGGCTGATAAGCAGTTACAGGAACGTCATGAGATTGCTTGCTGAGATCAGTGCAGCAAACAACATAACACCAGCTGCCTCTTCAATTGCTGCAAAACCTGAACCTGCACTGAGCAGGAATGAAGAACTGTTAGTCGGAATCATATCGGGAAACGGCGGTAAAATGCTGCAAAACGCACTCGTCATGGACTCTGGCCTCTCACCTGCCACAGTGACCCGTGTTCTGACTTCACTTGAAGAAAAAGGCGTGGTTGAGAGAACCCGGCACGGAATGACAAATGCTGTTGTCTTGAAGAACTATCACGCCCGTTCCTAGGGGATTACATTTCGAATTCCATGGAGTGAAATGTCCTTCTCATAATGCGATATTTCATCTCTTCTGAAATACATTTCAATAAATGGTTAAATGCTTTTTCAGCATTTATATAATTATGAGAATGAATTTTAGCAGAATTCTTTGGATAATCATTGCATTCATAGCAGTAATGGCAGCCCTGAGCATTGTTTCGATTTTCTTCTTTGGAAGAACGCCTTATACGGGAGGATACGGATTCATGGGTAACTTCCCTGCCTACGGGATGTTCGTATTCATGCCGATAATGGCAGCGATGTCAATTCTTGTGATTTTCCTGATCCTGTATTTTGTTTTGGGATTCTTCGGTCACGTTGATCAAC
>JAJYRT010000033.1 GCA_021793945.1 Thermoplasmata archaeon | reverse complement strand
GAGCAAATAAAAAATATATAAGGTGATCATAGCCAACAATGATTGGGGTAATACTGGCCGGAGGATACGGAAAAAGGCTTAAGCCGATTACAGACGAGATTCCCAAGACATTGATAAACATCAAGGAAAACTATACAATCATGGATCGTCAGATCTACGATTTCAAGAACATAGGAGTAGAGGAAATCTACATACTTTCAGGATATCTCGGCCACAAGATAGAGGAGCGGTATGGCGAGACAGATGGAGAGGTCAGGTTCCACTACTTCCGCGAGGAAAAACCCCTGGGTACTCTATTTTCGATCCGGAACCTGCTTGAACACAGATCTGACGAGGACATAATACTGAGGAATGGCGACACCGTAACTGACCTGAATATTGACAGATTCGTCGAATTTGCACAGAATTCAAAATACGGAATGACAATGTTTGTAACCAGGATGAAGAGCCCCTATGGTATTGTTGAGACCTTCGGCGATGAGGTTCTCTCTTTTAAGGAGAAGCCCTATCTGGACTATTATATAAATGCCGGCTTCTATTTCCTGAGAAGACCAGCATTCAAGTATTTCTTTGATGATTATTTCGACAAGGATGTCGAGACAACGGTATTTCCAAAACTTGTGGCCGCGAAGGAAGTATGCGTCTACAGGGAAGATACAATGTGGATGGGGATTGACAGTGAAAAGGACCTTGAAACGGTGAGGGAGGAGTATTCCAACAGGACCGATACTCCATCAGGATATATCAAGAACCTCTATTCGCATGGAAAGAGCAGCATTGTGGAATACTTTATCAAGTCCGGAAAATCACAGAAGATACCATCTGGGAAGAATTCGGTGGCAAGGGTGCTTCGCGGAAACGGACTCATGGTTTCCGGATCAAGCTCCAAGTACAAGGAAAACCAGATTATACCCCTAAACAGCGAGCTTGAGTTCCGGGCATTTGAAAACACCATTATTGATGTTACAGCTACATAGGACACGAGGGATCTGAATTTATTTATGCCAATATTTCTTTACGGAGCGGCTGTAATCAGGTGCCATAAAGTTACAAAAATTTAATATGCATGTTATAATAGAGCACGAGATCATCAATGTCCGTAATGACTAGGGAGACCCTGATAAAGGCTCTCGAAAATACATACGGTAAAAAGGGGATGATTCACAGCGACGTGGAAGAACTCTGTGATTTTGTTCTTTCATTCTTCGGCTACGAAGACTACGTGCTGGACAATGTTCTCTCTGCCCCTGAAAGGGACGTTTTCTATAACCTTGAGGAATATGGATTCCTTGAGACACACAGGGAAGAGGTCAACATAGTCAGGGGTAAGCCATGGAGAATAAACCAGTGGACCTACAAGAAAGGAAATATCTACAAAGCCGCAGAGGCGGTACACGAGGAAGAGCCGGAGCAGAATATATACGATGAGATTTTCAGGGAAATGAACAGTTGAGAACGAAGTGGGATTGAATCATCGCGCCGATCTGGAATTCGGTCTTGAAATGCCACCTTTCACGCTGATTATGACCGTTGACGCAACTATGAGAACACCACCGACTATCTGGAATCCGCCCAGCCTTGTTCCAAGCAGAAGAACTGTGGCTGCAACTGCGCTGAGCGGTTCAAAAACAGAGAGGATGCTTGCACTTGACGGACTGATATGCCTCAGGCTTCCAATATATAGCATGAAAGGCAATGCGGTGCCCAGCAAGACGACGAAAATAACCAGTGAGACAGAAACAGCATTGATGCTGAAGCGGGAAAGGTTCCACGGGAAATATATGGGCATCAGCACCAGCGATCCGAAGATCATTCCCAGACCGGTTACGAGGAGCGTGTTGAACCTGTCTATGAGCCTGTATGGATATACCGTATAGAAAGCGGCCGCAAGCGCTGATCCAATTCCCCAGTATATCGCCAGATAAGAGACCTTGATGCCAGTAAGGCTTCCATCGGTAAGCAGTAGAAAGAGTCCACTCATTGCTACCAGCACCGAGACTAGTTCGAATGCATAGACCCGTTTCGATCCAGTCAACACAAGCCATACCATTATAAAAAATGGGGCGACATACTGCAGGAGAGTGGCTGTACCGGCGTTGCTGTAATCTATTGTCACGAAATACGCCAGCTGGACGGCGAGCAGTCCGGCTATTCCGAAGATAACCATGGACAGTACGTCCTTCCAACCCATCTTTCCTATCGCCGGGTTATCTGGCAGAAGAAGACGGTAAATGATAAGCAGCAGAACCCCAGAAAAAAGCATGCGAATTTCCACCAGCCAGATCGGTTGGAAGCCATAGCTGTGGAAAAGGTCCTGGGCAGCGGTGCCCGAGAGCCCCCAGAGCGAGGCCGCTACAATGACCATGAGATAGCCCCTTGTCTGGGACGGCATGTTCAACTACCTCTGGATGACATTGGAAAGTCAGCCTGCCTGGAAAGCATCATGTTTTGCCTCATTTTTTTCTTATGAGGTTTCTAATAAACAGTGCGGCACCGATTCCGCCCATCAACAACGCCATGCCTGTTTTAGGGCTATCAAACAATATATGCTGAAACGGCCTCTTATATGGGTCAAAACTATCGACGTGTATCTCATACCTGTCACTGTATTCAAGCACATGCACTCCGCGTACCGATCCTTCTATTGAAGCACGCCAGTCCGCAATCTGGCCCTTCGGCTCCCCCACGGACCTTCTGAAAAGTCCGCTTGAGGAAGGTTCAGGAACGCGATTTCCAAAATCGTCAGACTTTCTGACAGTCAACTCTCCATCAATCAGTGCCCTGGCCAGGATTGAGTTCCAGAAGTCAGGGGGTTGATTGTATTTCATTATGGTAAGTATATTGAATGTGATAAAGAGTTTATCCTTAGAACATGGGTGCTCCAACAAGGGAACCAGATCCATCCACTGGGCTAAAAATTAATTGGTCTGGTGCAATTGAAGGATGGAGAAATGGAACCCAAGGAATGCAAAACCATGAATAATGGAATGGAAAGGGAAAGAAGGAGGAATTTTGGCAGTCACCTTACCCCAGTCGATATTTTTGAGGATTACATTTACCCGAACATAAGTGACAGGTTGTTTGATTATGCTTGGACAGACAATTTCTGCGGTGAGGGCAACCTCATCTTGCCAATGCTTGAACATGTAGATGAAGCTCATCGCATCCAGTTCTTCGAAGATCATGTCTTCCTTTCTGATGTCAGCGAGGATGCGGTGTTACGATCACGGGAAAAAGCCGCTGGATACGGCATTCCGCTTGATATAGCCGAGAAGAACATCTTAACAAACGATGGCATGAAGGCATTCCCGAGGTTGAATACAAAATTCAGGGTTTTCCATATTACAAACCCACCATATCTATACCTAGGATATATTGCAAAGACCCCGTCCGTCAGACCATACCTCAGCTATTTCACCGGCAGTGCAAGCGGATTGCAGGATCTTTACCAAATCGCGCTGCTGCGGGATTTTGAGGAGGGACTGGATAAAATGGTGTATATAATACCCTCAAATTTCCTTTACGGCAATTCAGTCTCAAACGAAATCAGGAAATTGCTATTTTCAAAATACAGGCTGGAAAAGGCAACAGTGATTGAGAAGAGAATTTTCCAGTATACAGGTACAAATGTTGTGATATGCTTTTTCGAGAAATCCTCCGGGAAAGCTCAAAACTTTACTCTTCCAGTCACCACTGTGGGAGACACGACCTCTAGCTCCAATATCACCCTTGATAGGAGAAATGATTATCGCGCCGGCCTCTTTTTCGATGACTTTCTCTCCGACCTTCCAAAAAATGACCTGAAATTCAGGTTTTACCTATCGGAAGAGGAACTATTGGCCAGGCCAGGGAACTACAAGACACATGTGGTTGACGTGAGCTGTTTTTCCAACCGCACGTATGCCAAACGAGAATACATGATAAACGATGATACCATTTCGATTATCAGGAGTAACATACTTTTTCTAAGAACCCTCGACTCCGGCAGCTGGAAAGGAAGATGCGGGCTCTACAATATAAGAGAGGAGTTCAATGCTGATGCCATTGTAGTATCCGGAAAGAAGTACAGGACACACCCCATACAGATTCTGTTCGCCAGCCTTCCTGCAGAGGAACAGGAATACCTTAGAATCTATTTCAACAAAACACTTGAATATGCGAGGTACAGGTTTAACAGCGAATTCTTGACAACCTACAAGTACTCGTCCTCGAGCTACACGAGGAAGTATCTGGGGCTCAACCAGGCAAGGTCAATATTGACGACTTATCCTATATTTCAGGAGAAGGAGAAGAAAGCGGACTTCCATGAAGCCCTCGTTCAAGCTGACAATGAAACGATGGATAGGCTCTTCCGCGACCGCATGTTTTATCCCACAAAATTACCTGATCCGCTCGCAAGCAAGTGATTTTAGGTCTTACCTCCTCAAAGCCCCAGGTTAGCTAATCTTTTTAAGAGCGGATTTGCATCAGCCCACTATGAAATTCCACGGAAGAAGCTTGATATTGGCAGGCGTGATCGTCATTGTTTCAATCACCATACTCTCTGGCCTTTATGTTCCCCTGATTCATGGCAATAGTAACGCATCACAGACATCATTGCATAACGGAGTTCTCCAGCCATCAGCAACTGCTGCCGGCAGCAACATCTCGCAACCAATTTCCACAGTAAAGGCTCTGGCTTCAACCGTAACGGGCATCGCTAATGCGTCTGGTGCGATGAACAGGTTTCTGTTTCTTCCAAACATAAATGCCAATGTAGGCATTGCTAACGGACATGTCTCGCCGCTTTACTCTTCGGCACCCGCTCCGATGGGCATTGGTGACTTCGGCGTCGTAAATGGGACGGGCGAGAGCTATAATACTTCAAGCTTCAAAGGCACCCTCATGGTCAATAACCTGAGTGATTTCTATCTCCTGAACGATGCACCAAATACGGTATCTGTACAGCTCAACGCAGTTCTCGGAAACGCCACCGTAAAGGGAAATGATAGTTATTCATACTGGACACAAAATGTCATGGTTTACTCCACTAGAACTCACAACCTCTCCCTTGAGGACAACGTGTGGAACTTTTCCAGCCCGACCTCCGTTATGGAACCTGGAACGATACTACATAGCACCGGTAACGTTATCAGTTACCCTGGCGTTCACATAGCGCTTGGCCCAAGTTTCACCGTTACCATGCCCTTCACGATCAGCCTTTACCTTAACTCCACTAATAATGGGACTGCCAACAACACCGTGTTCTTCAATTATAGCCTGACAGGAAATATAAATGGGTCCCAGAAAACAAAATCTGGAACATTCGACCAAGTGACTTTCAATTCCGCTGGCGGCCAACCTGCGGGGTATACGGCAAAGCCTGCCAACTTCTCGGTGAATGGCAATGAGCTTGCTCCCAATGGCCTTCTCTATGATGCGGAATTCATGATCGGAGGGCCGGGTGGCGGAAGCACCACCTCAATATACAACATCAGCGCAAGCATGAGCCTGAAGTACATATCACATTCAGCCTACAAGAGCGTCCCCTCCGCCTATGACTTCGGTACAGATACAGGAGAAACGTCTGAAGGGACATCAGCGTATTATTCCACAGGCCATACAGTGCACCTGAATGAAGGGCCTTCGCTGCTATATGGTTTGTGGAACACGGGAAACACAAGCGGAATAAGCTCGGTCAAAAGCGGATTCGCTGACTATAGCGGCAAACTTTCGCCGTCAAACGGGTTCATGTTTATTAATGCTGGAAACAGCTTCAACGCCAGTTCAGCGGAATGGGCGCCAACTGATCAGAACGGATCTTTCGAGTACATCCTGCCTCCAGGTAACTATTCAGCGGAAGCTCTTATGAGCAACCATGATCCTTTTCAGATGAAACTGGCTTCTTCCGGTCAAAATGATATAACCCTTTCATTGAACTATGCCACCGGCATATACACCCCACTGTTTGCAGATGGAAACAGCCAGCTGAAAAATATCAGCTATAACGGGTCCGGCACTGCAGCTTCACCCTATGTCCTGTTCGGATCCAATGAAAGCAGCAGTCTGAACCAGTTGTTCACAGAGATGAATGACTTCACTTTCCCTGTCTTCGGAGGGCTGATGATTTCAAATGTGTCGGATCATGCAATAATAGACCCGCCATCATTCCGGGTGAGCTACCCCGTTTCTGATCTTCTCCAGCTCACGACTGCCGGCCTTCCGGAGGTCAATTACCTGAGCATGCTGGTATACGGGTCGTCCAATATAAGCATAGAGAACTCTTCCTATGTCTCTGGATGGTTCTCTGAGGCATTAACTGGATTCCCCGCTGCAAACATCTTGCTGTGGAATTCAACTGACATCAACATAACGGGAAATTATTTCGCCAGCCAGGGAAGTTCAATGATCATTTACAATCCCAACAGCACTCATTCGAACAATACTGTTACAGGAAACGTCTTTTCCATCGATGCTACTGTCACCAATGCCCTGGACCAGTATTTCCTGAACAGCAATTCACCGGTGGGTCTGGAGCTTTACAGTTCAAACAATACAATCTATAACAACTTTTTCTCCGGAACTGCTCCCGCAGTCAGCCCGGGTGGGAAGGGAAACGACATATACAGTGGAGGTACATTCACTTACTCCAATAAGTGGAATATTTCCATAATCCCCGGCAAGAACATCATAGGCGGAAAAGGCATAAGCGGGAACTACTGGATGAACTACAACGAAAACAGCAGCCAGCCGCATAATGACGGAGGGCTGATAGCTTATGGCAGCGACAAAAGCCCACTTCAATACCCGCAGTCCGTAACATTCAGCCCTTCCACGCTTAACCCGGGAACTGAATACCTTTTGGAAATCCAGTCAAATTTCCTTACTCCCGACAAAGTACCGACGATCCTGTTCGGTGGAGTAATAACCAGTGGCAAGACGACGTTTTCGCTCCCAAATGGGACTTATGAATATTACGGCGAGGCAAATGGGCTGTATACAACCGTAACGGGGAATTTCACCGTCAGTGGAATGGACAGCACCGTGTCACTCAAATTCATTTCCATCGAAACTTATGAAATAGCGTTCACCCCTATCGGACTGTCTGCAGGATCGTTCTGGAATATCACCATATCCGGTAACGGCATCGTTCCCACAACGGCGTACAGTGCTCCAGGCGTTTCCCTCATATTATTCGGAGCCACAAACGGAACATACAATTACTCTGTATCAGCCTATGGATATACTCTGGTATCCTCCAATGAGACAGTTGTAGTGTCGGGACGGAATGTACACATTCACCTTAACTTCACCCCGGATGAGTATTCACTTTCAGTGAGCGAGAATGGACTCGGGATCGGTACGCAGTGGTCCATCACAATAAATGGGACGCAGTATAACTCTACAAACAGCACCATCATTGTGCCGGGACTGTCTCCTGGAACCTACAGTTACACAATAGGCCAGGTAGCTGGCTACGTTTCCAGTTCCGGAGGAAGGTTCACCATGGGCTTCAATGACAGCTCCATAGGTATAACATTCATCCAGGCTGCCAGCCCGATATTACTGGTAGGTTATGCCATACTTGGTGTGATAGCTGGAGGCGTCGTCTCCGCTTTCCTCGTGTACAGAAAAATGAGGAAAAAGTGATCGTGGGCCTTGCGCACCTAGATTAGGCTGGCGTCCATGGTTTCTCTTCCTCTCACGTACCAGGCAACAGATGCAACCATACCAATAGCCCATATGATAACGGCATAAATGATGTAATCTGTCAGGGAAAATCCGGTGATGGCGAAGAGCGTGATTATATAGAGAACGTAGGCGATCCCACGGACACCGGCTATGCCTTTTCCCCTGTTTGTCGTTATGAACAGCTCCGGCTGGAGAAGTTCCCTGACTGCCCATCCCATCTCTCCAAATATTGCGTTCAGTGCAAGCAAAAAAGCCAGTATTACTATGGATCTGGAATATATTGCGTATGGTATGAAAAGTGCCATTGACACAAACCCACCAGCATATGCTATAACTGACAGTTTCCTTCTTCCAATCATGTTTATGAAGAACAGAAGAGCGACGCCTGCAATGGCTTCCGCAGCTCCATAAGCAAAAGCTATCATGCTGGTCAGTTGCGGAAACTCATAGGGGCCAATCACGTATCCCACAAGTGCAAACGTGAGCACAATGGTTATGGCAAAGGACAGCAGCACAAGAAACTTGAAATAATCGTAACTTGTGAGTCTTTTACGTTTTGTACCGGATGCTGTCTTCGAAACGAAAGCCCACCTGAGGCTCTCTGGGAGTCTGGATCTTGTCAGTAGCGCGACTGCAAGCGCAACGACTATCATGATCGCAAATATTGCCTTCTGGTCAAGAATGGAGGTGGGTATGAAAAGGAAGACCGCAGAAATTGCTGCAACTCCTATGTTCGCTGAATTTGATGCCGCTATGATCGCCTTTCCGCGATACCTTATGGGAAACTGTTCCGCCATGAACGCAAGCGACACCGTCTCATCACCACCGAATCCCATCTCGGCGAGAAAGATGGCAACAACAATTTCCAGTGGGCTCAGTGAGATCAAGATTCCGAAAATACCTATTATGCCTAAGAGTAGTGTCAGGATGAATATCCTCCGCCTGCCATAGCGATCGGAGAGGTACCCCATCAGCAGGTTGCCTGAAAGCAAGCCTGCGGGCGATGATACCAGCAAGACGGTGAAATATGAAGAGGGGATCACAGGCCAGTTTGTGATCAGGGGTCCAATGACAAGGAGCATTCCCCACACAAAAAAGCTTGACATCATTGTTGCCAGCAAGAGTGAATGATACCTGCCCCAGCCTGAATTGTCGATCTCTTTCCTCAGGGTGAGGTATTTCTCGCCGCCCATGGAAATAGAGCTGTAAAGATCAGCGGGATCGGCCATGGTCCCTCACTGCTGCTGTCCCAATAGAAGCAATATTGCGTGCGCGCTCAGAAGTTGTTCCTGGCGTTTTTATTTCGTTTCTCACTTTTTTATTTAAGTCCGCGTATTTCACAAATAGTCCCTCCGCCGGCATTACCCGGATCAGGTTCCAAGGGTCGACCGTTGATCCTCTCAGCCTCCAATGAAGCTCCCCTTATCGAAAGAAAATTGCTTCCGTTTATTTAAAACCTCATTAGTACTTGCCGCAGAATAAAAATGATTTCCGTTTTAGGGAAGTTATCCAGTAACCAATTTTATTTCCGATCAAGATAACTGAAGAGCTCTATCATTATTTTTCTGAGTTCACTTCCCATCGGAGTGAGGAAATATGAAATGCCTTCAGCCGTCTCATTTCTCAATACTATTCCACTGCGCACCAGCTCCTTGAGCCTTCCGGCTATGATGGTAGAACTGGAAAAAGGTATGTCATTCAGTATCTCGTTGAAATTCCTTTTCCCGGCAGTGTTGCCGATTACGACTAGTATGGCAGCAGTATGTTTCTTGCCCAGCAGGTGAAGTATCGGAATTGAGGGGTCGATGCACACCTTCCGTTCCCCAACTGAAACCATGCAGGAGAGTTCCTTCCTCTCTCTGCGTCCTAGATCAGGCCTTGCGGCCCCGCCAGCTACCATGGGCCAGTAACACTGAAACTGGGATTAATTCTTTTCATGCTATTCATTTCCATGTAATGCAACTCGGTGCTCAATATCGTTCCTCCTCCCGCCACAAAGGTAAAGATTTCTTTACTTTCCTGCTTTTATTCAGTGACATGATAAAGCTTCATGGCACAGAAGAAAGTGACAATGAAAGTTTATGGCATGACATGCGAAGACTGCGTAGCAACTGTAAGTGATGGCCTGAGGAATGCAGGTGCCTCCGATGTACAGGTATCGCTCGGGGACGGCACTGCCACAGTTGTTATGGATGATTCCATGATAAAACCAGGAGACCTTGTGAAGGCACCAGTCTTCGGGAAGGCATCGCATTACAAAGCACAGATCAGGAAGGTGGAATGAATTTGGGAAAGGACTTCGATCTCGTTATCCTAGGTCGCGGAGCCGCCGCTTTTTCAGCGGCAATAAAGGCAAGCGAACTCACCTCGGGGCAGGTGTCCATTGCCATGATAGGTTATGGCCCCATTGGCGGTACATGCGTCAATGTTGGCTGTGTGCCATCCAAGTACATGATAGAAGCAGCAAAGGTTATGCACACCCAGTCAAATCCGAGGTACCCTGGCATAGGCATAGCGAAATCAGAATTCAATTTTCGAACCCTTATGGGATCGTTGAGGGAAGCCGTCAGCGAGGAAAGAAGAACCAGGTATTCCGAAGTTGTGCAGTCCTATGGCAACATAACCGTTATTGACGGAAAGGCCTCATTCGTGGACAAAACCACTGTTCTGGTGAAGGGTAATGATGGAGAGGAGACAATATCAGGGTTCAACTTCATCGTAGCAACAGGGTCCAGTCCAACAATCAAGGAGATCAAGGGACTGGCCGAAACCGGCTTTCTTACGAGCGAAACTGTCTGGAACACAGACGTGCTGCCACAGACCCTTGCAATAATCGGAGGGGGATTTATAGGGCTTGAACTGGGACAGGCCATGAGCCGTCTGGGGTCGACAGTAAAGATTGTCAAGGAGCACAAGACCGTGACAGCGGGAATTGAGCCGGAGCTTGGGGAAGCACTGCTTTCCTCCCTTGCTGAAGAAGGAATTCAATTCCTGATGGAACGAAAGGTAACACGGGTCTTGTCCCGAAGCGGAAAGAAGGTTTTGGTCACGGAATCTGCTTCAGGTGTAGAGGAGGTAGAGACCGACGAGATTCTTCTTGCATCGGGCAGATATCCTAACGTTTCTTCCCTGAGCCTTGAAAAAGCAGGAGTAAAGTATTCCGGAAACGGCATCTACGTGAATGACCAGCTGGCGACATCAAACCCAAATATCTATGCGGCCGGAGATGTGGTTAGCCAGAAATACAAACTGGAAACCCTGGCTGCACGTGAAGGTGCTACGGTTGCGTCCAACATCTATAACCACGAGGATACATCCATCCCAATGGACCAGGTGCCTTGGGCAGTTTTCACAGAACCGCAATTCGCGTCTGTCGGCTTCACGGAAGCTGAATATTCCGCGAAATCTGGAAACCCGTTAACAAGTACCGTGAGATTGGAGTCCGTACCGAAGGCCAGGATTTTGCGGGACACCAGGGGTGCCTTCAAGATTGTCGCGGATGCACATACTGGCAAAATAGTTGGAGTGCACGCAGTTTCTCCCTATGCCGCAGAGTTTATTATTGAGGGGGTTTATGCAATTAAATTCGGGCTGACATACGAGAAACTCATTGAGAACAGCCACGTTTTTCCCACCGTGGCGGAAGGTATAAAGCTCACCGCACAGTCGTTCACGAGAGACATATCTAAAATGAGTTGCTGCATGGAATAGGATTTCCACCGTTCGCTCATTGCTTAATAGGTAGTTAATTGACTGACAATTTCCCTGCTCCTCCTCTGATGCAAATGCTCATATATTGTTCATGTAATTCTTAAGCGCTGATTATGGGACTTGGAAAGAGAGATTTGGGACGGAAGAGGAAGAGCATAGAGATGAAGATACAGGAGATTGAGGCGAAGATACATAAAAACCCCCTTAACAAGGAGTTGCAGGTTGAACTGGCAGAGGAAAAGAAGAAACTGAATAAACTCTGAAAAATTTTGCTGAAAAAGACATAAAATTTTACCGATGCTGGAACTGGTCAGGATTCCGGCACGGCTTTCTCCTCATTAACAACGCTCTGTGCAGCTTTTCCGGAATATTTATTCTTCCCAA
This sequence comes from Thermoplasmata archaeon, assembly GCA_021793945.1. Next base: position 3,589 of record JAJYRT010000033.1, on the reverse strand, counting down.
GTACTTCTCTGGCCAGTAGCGTCATCATGGCAGCAACGATGAATGAGACTGCGGCGATAATAAAGATATATGAGTAAGCCAAATGGGCTGGCATGATTGTTATGGATCTTCCAACAACATAGGATGCCGTGATTGTTGTCATGATTGACCCTGCAACCGGAGCGCCCACACTGCTTCCAACACTCCTGAAAGTTCCATTCATAGCGGTGGCCAGTCCCATATCCTTTGGATTCACGGTAAGGACAATCAGGTTTATCAGCGATGCATTCAGCATGGCAAGGCCACCCCCAGTGATGAACTCATATACCAGCATCTGCGTGAAGCTCTGCGAGATCGCTTCCAGCAGGAACCCGACAGCTGAGAGCACTGATCCAAGTATGGCGAATGGCTTTACCCCAACCCTTGAGACATAGGCGCCTGTGATAGGGGCCAACACGAGCATCCCCAGTGCAAAGGGAACAAGAGCAATTCCTGTCTCAAGGATGTTCTTTCCAAAGCCAGAAGGCTCTGGAAGATCGAACCGGTACGTGAGAGCCTGCATGGCAAGAAACATCCCCATTCCGGATATTGACAGGACAACGTTTGCAACCATCACGTTTCTCTCTGACAGTAGCTTGAAATTCAGTATTGCCTCTCCTACCCGCCTCGAATAGCCAAGTTCATACATTGTCAACGGGAAAAGCAGTATGACTCCTGCCATGAAGAGAGCAATTGTGTCAAATGAGTACCAGCCCCATGTCGGTGCCTCTGAGAGAGCAAAGACAAAGAATGCCAGGGCCGAACCTAGCATTGCGGCACCATAATAGTCAATCTTAGCACTCGGGCGCCTGAACCGTGATTCCTTTATCACAATTATTGTGACGAGAGCAAGTGCTGCGACAAATGGGATGGCGGTGTGATAGGTCATTCTCCATCCAAAGTCGTTTGATACCCACGATCCAAGTGGCAGGCTGATGGCGAATCCTGCACCGAACATTGCGCTTATGATGGCCTGTGCCCTTGGTACAATTTCCTTGGGGAATTCCTCTCTTGCAAGGCTCATTCCAAGAGGCATGATCGTAAGCCCTATACCCTGTATGGTCCTTGATACGACCATGAAGGTAAAATTGGGGGAAAATCCAGTAACTGAAACCGCGACCGCGTAAATTATCAGGACTATGGTGAGCATCCTCTTTTTACCGTATATATCTCCGAGTTTCCCGACTACGGGAGTCAGTGCTACTCCTCCCACAAGATATGCTGAGAGCAGCAGGCTGACTTGCGCGGATGTTACCCTGAAGTCATGTGCTATTGTGGGGAGAGAAGGCGTCAGCATACCCTCTATGTACATGACAATAAGAACAAGCCCTGCTAGAATGAGCATTACTCTGGTAGCGTATTTGCTGTCGTATTCCGACATGCTTTTGTAATCAGCTGGTTGCGATTCGGTCATAATATATCCTTCCCTTTCCTTTGCGTGTTTTCCATGACTACTTTCCTGACTTTCAGGGCAAGCCCGGAAAGTATCTGCCCGAGTTCATTGAGCCTCAACTCGTCGGTGCCTTCCAGCATACTGTCCATCAACTTCTCCTGGTATTTCTCCATTCTGGAGAATAATTCCAGGCTCTTCTCCGTAAGCATGATCAATGTTCCCCTCCGGTCATCTGGATCTGGCTGCCGCCTTACCCAACCCTGGGATTCAAGCGTATCTGTGAGACCCGTTACTGTGGGATTGCTGACTTTCAGGAAACTTGCCATTGTTGAGAGATGCTGCGGACCATGCATGCTGATGTATTTCAACAGGAAATACTGTGGCATCACGAGGTTTTCTCCCCTGACAATCTCCATCTGGAGAAACATTATCTCCTGATGAAGTGCCTTCAACCCTTCCAAGAAAGCCAATGCGTTTTTACCGCTTGAAATTGACTTCCTGTCATCCATTGAATTTGTAGCAGACATGGGTTCAGGCTAATTATTTAGGCATACTTAAAGATTTGTAATAGCTAACTATTTACAAGTAAAACAAATTGTAGTATCTTTCGTTAAAGAATGATCAATGTTGCTCCAGTTTAGATAAAATGACGGACTCTAAATTAATTACCAAGGTGTGCATCGGGTGAGAAATGAAAGCGATCTGGCTATTGATCCCATACGTGGTCTTCACATCCCTTTCATATTATTTCGCAAAGGATGGACTTTTCTATGCATCACCATTTCTTTTCATGGGACTCAGGTATCTTATCGCAGGCCTGATACTCCTGACAGTTGCCAGGAAACTGGTGGTTACAAGAAACCTGATCTATCTTTCCATAATGACTGCCACCAGTACAATGTTCTGGGCTTTTGGCCTGCTTTACGTCTCGCCTTCCGAATCGGCTGTCCTCAGCTACTCAATGCCCCTTTTCTCGCTTCCAATTGCGTTCTTCATGGTCAGTGAAAAACCGTCGGCCCTGGAGCTGGCTGGCATAATTATAGGATTTTCAGGGATACTGATATACGGCTTTCCCCTGATTCACGGGTTCACTGCTCTGGGCGTGGCTCTGACGGTAATCAATGCATTCTTCTGGGCAATGTTCACGGTGTTCTACAGAAAATTGAGAGAGGAGGATCCTGTGAGCGTGAATGCATCGCAGTTCCTCATTGGGGCCGCAATAATGCTAGCTCTGTCCCCGTTGGGTTTCAGGGCGGACCTCACTGCATCCTTCGCTATTGATCTGCTCTGGATGGCAACCCTCGGAGGAGCAGCCCAGTTCCTTCTCTGGAATTTCATGATACGCAGAAGCAGGGTCAACAGGATAACTGTGCTGGCATTTTCAGTGCCTATTTTTACCATGGCACTTGGGGCAGTAATGGCAATGGCCATACCTGACCTTTTCTCCCTTATCGGTGTGTCGGTTATGTTCACAGGGATAGTTCTTTCAAGACTAAAGGGCGGGATATCCTTCATTAAGCTTCGTAACAATGAGACACAACATTAACTGGAAACAATGAGTTTCTGTACAAAATCAAGCTTTTAAATTGCTAGAATGTGAAAGCATATGCAAATATTAAAAAAATGGATTTAGTCGTATCCACATCCACACTGTATAACCTCTATTTCGGACTCGTGTTCAGTTCCGCATTTCCTGCAGACGTATTCCGTCATCTCCAGATCAGGCACCTCCATAAATTTAGAGTAACAGGTGGAATATAAATTTTGCCGTAATGTGTTTCGGCATTTGCAGAATATTTCGCTCTTATACTTCAGCCGAGAGGCATATAAGCGGCTTTCGCCTGGCTCGCTTGTCCCATCGGTTACTGGGGAAAATTGGCGCGATAAATTATATAAATTGAGAACATGGCAAAAGGTTGAAGCCTTTCAAAATCGATGCACTGGACCTCACAATCGTAGAAATGCTTGAAAAAGACTGTTCCTTAACTTACAATGAAATTGCCGAGAAAACTGGGAAGAATCTGTGGACTGTGAGGGACAGGATGATATTACTAAAGAAGAGAGAGATCATAAGAGGGTGCAGGGCTGATGTGGATTACTCAAAACTTGGCTATGGGTGCAGGGCTCTTATCGACTTCAATGTGCCTGCGGACAAGATCGATGCACTAGTTAGTTTCA
>JAJYRT010000208.1 GCA_021793945.1 Thermoplasmata archaeon | reverse complement strand
ATCCAGAATTGTGGGAGAAAAGTGTCAGACAGTGGGCTCTTGAGTACAAGAGACGCGTAAATGAGGATAACCGCAGGAACATTGAGGACGAAAAGAAGCGTGAATTGGACATGGCCAGGGCAAAGGCACCTACAGCCAATATTGGGTATGTATACTATGGAAAGGACAACCAGAAAAAGAACTCTGGTAAGCCAATCGTGAAGAGCCAGATTGGAAATGTTGTAGAAGGCGAAATAGGGGAAAGGGAAAATGAACCACTCCCGGAGCTCTGTGAAAACTGTGGAGCAGTTATTCCTCCGGGATCTAAATTCTGCCCAGAATGCGGAAAACCTGTAGAGAAAAAACAAGATCATTAAAAGAATTGGTGCCCACTAAGCTACACTTTTAACCGTCTATAGCTTTCCTAAAAGATATTTTAAAGAATAAGTAGTAAAGATGCTTTGACAGACCAACAGAAATTTTTCTTAAAAGAAAAGCTGCAATCCATATCATTTGATAGCGAGATCGGACAATTTTCAGGCATCCCAAATACTTGAAGAACTCTCCAATTGATATTTTTGCCTCATTTTCTTTGCTTATAAAATAAAGGTTTATCTTATGCTGTATAAACATGCATTTAGCAAGACTATTTCCTGGAAAGCCTCGAGATAACTTTTCTATGTTATTGAATACCTGTGCAGTGTTTCTGAAAAACATCTCTCTTTTTGCTATGAAATCGGATTCGCTGCCAATGTACGTTGTGGTGCTCTGGTGCAACCGGTACCTTGTTAGCCTGTCGCTGACCATCAACATTTTCCTTCCATGATTCAAGCCGGCAAAAAATATGAATTTATCAAGACTCTGGTTTGTTTCCCGAAGTTCATTCTGGACAGGTTCTATTACTGACTTTCGTATACACATAGCACTCAGATACCAATCTCCTCTATACCTTAGGAATTTTGAAAGGACAGAATAATCTCCAGCACCCGGGACAAATGAGAAGTCCCTAAACTGAATTCCTGAATTCTTAGAATCAAGCACTGATCCATCCTCTCCTATTTTCAAAATAGAATCATGAATGAAATCCGCATCGGGTTCCGAATTTATTATATCAAAGAGCCTGTGAATCTTGTTTGGTTCAAATTCATCATCATCGTCAAGAAAGCAGATGAATTCTCCTTTGCATTCCATAACGCCTTGAGCAATTTTTTTTCCGAGACTCTTTTCATTTAGAAAGATCCTTTTTACATCGTTGGCATCAAGGAATTTGTCTATGCTCTCATCAAGAAAACCCTTTACAACCACTATCTCAAAGTTCTGTTTATCTGTATTCTGATCCAGAAGAGACTTTACTGCTTTTCCAATGTACTGTTTTCTGTCATAGGTGCTGATCAATATGGAAATTAAAGTCAATTAAACCTATATTGTATGCGTATCATTAGATATAACTTTTTGAACTGAAAAAGTGCAGATCATTGACGCCTTTCTGATAACCTGATTAATGGGTTAAGATTGTTGCCCTTAAAAGCCAAGCGACGACTTGTACAGTACTTTCTGTACAAATTTTTGGTCGAGAACTGCAGCAAATGCATAGGCCAGGAAAAATGGCTTGTATTTGGAGGGCATCGATAGCATGCAATGAACATATCTTAGCCCGTCAAGAAGAAACATTTTTCTGTCGGTACTGTCAGTGAGGAGATTCACGTGTAACCTTAGATAGATTATCTCACAACTCACGATTTTGGTAACTTCCACTCTGCTTTTGATACCTCTAATCGCTTCTAGATCGTGCAGTTCATTTGTCTTCACTCTTAGCGTTTTAGCCTTAAATTCTGGGAAATTACCTGTAGGCCTTGAAGTGCTTAATTTTCCCGAAATTCTGTATCGTGTCAACTCTTCTGAATCTGCAATTATGCGTTTGCCTGAATTACAAGCAAGAATGAACAGGTAATAATCGACAACGTTTTTAACGCTGGCAAATTCGTCCAGTTTTTCAGCTATCAGGCTTTTTCTGATGGAAATGCAGCTTGAATTAAAAGCAGCCCTGTCTTCCAGTAAAGTTTTCATCTCTCTATAGTTCGGGTTTAAAAAATTGTGCGTTCTTGAGGTACCTCTTATCATCTGTTCCTTTTCTCCCAGTTCATCGAAGAAACGGGGATTGTTCCTATAAAACACAAGGTCCGGGTAAGAGTCAAAGAAATGAAGAACGGTTTCAAGTTTCTTAGGCAGGAAAAGATCATCATCGTCCAGAAAACAGATGATATTTCCCCGAGCTGCTCGAGCGCCCAGAACCTTATCTAACCCCAGGAATTCTGTGTCAGAGAATATTGAAATGGCACCGTTTCCCTCAAGCGACCGATCAAGTGAATCTTCGTTGAAATTTTTTACAACGATTATTTCGTACAGCTTCCTGTCGAGGGTCTGGTCGATAACGGATTTTAACGCATTCTCAAGGTAGTTTTTACGGTTATGTGCAGTTATCACTACGGATATTATGGGTACATCCATCTACTTCTATATATGACGAGAATAAAATATACTTACCGTTATTGATATAACTCATAAATGTAGCACTCAAATATTTCTTGAATATCTGGAACCATCTAGGATAATTTTTCTATGAATATACAGATGAGTAATTTTTTGTGGCATTAAAAGGTGAAAAAAACCGAATGCGATAAGAATGATCTGGTTCCTGATATCACTTGCAAATCTAATATGCATCAGCAAATAAATTAGCTCTCTTGTTGATAATAATCCGGTTTTTTGAGGTACCATCAATTGATATCTGCATTTATTTGTTAGATACTCATATTTTATGTCTG
>JAJYRT010000207.1 GCA_021793945.1 Thermoplasmata archaeon | reverse complement strand
CAGGAAACACAACATAACCGTAAAAACCGAGTATAACCAGTGCTCATATACCACAGGTGGACTTGAGGCGGTAATAAGGTCATTCAAGGGAAACAGTTCAGGCCAGGAAGCCAGGCACTTTGGCCTTACAACAAAAGTTGATTCCTCTATGATTGCAGAAATAGGAAGAGAGTCCTCTGAGCCATTGAACCATAATAATACTCCCATAAACATCGAGCCTGGAAAATTTGATGTGATTATGTCCCCATATGTTATTGGAAACCTGATTTCCAACAGTTCTGATTTTCTTTCATACTATTCCGTTGAAAGCGGTTTAAGCTGCTTTGCAGACTCTCTGAATAAAGATGTATCCAGTATTGAATTCACCCTTGTTGATGATCCTTTGGATTCAAGCGGCGTTGGATTCAGGGCGTGCGATGATGAGGCAACAGCTACCAGAAAAAATACCTTGATTGAAAATGGGGTGTTGAAAGGATTCATGCATTCTTATTCAACTTCCCGGCACGCACAAACTGCAACGACCGGAAACGCAGGAATAATCACTCCTCAGGCCTGGCAACTTAAGATCCTGCCCGGGAAGAAATCCGTCGAAGAAATCATATCAGAAATGGATGAGGGTTTATTGATCAATAACTGCTGGTATACAAGATACCAGGATTACAGGAATGCTGTTTTCTCAACTGTCCCCAGAGATGGTGTTTTTTATGTGAAAAATGGCGAAATACAAGGTCTTGTTTCAGGAATAAGGATAAGTGATTCGATTCCAAATGTCCTTAGAAACGTTGCGGATATTTCCAGAGAAACAAAGAATGTAAAATGGTGGGAAGAAATTTCTGCTTCATCCATGCCATATGTCCTATCTAAAAAAATTGGGATATCAAGAGCTTTCTGATATAAATCATAATAAAAAATGAAAAATTTCTTAAAAAAAAATTTATTGGCTGGTCTGTGACTGGCCAACTTCCTGTTTCACAGCTTCTGTGAACTCTGGGTGAGTATACCTTTCCTTGAGGGCTGTGAGTACACCGAATGGATAGAAGACAGCCACGGTGACAATACCTGTTATGATAGTCCCATCCGTGAATGATATCAGGTGGTATGGTGCATCACTTGCCGATATTCCCACTATGAACAGCATGAATACTATGTAGAGTATATACCATGCAGCGTTTGCCCAATTCATCTTTTCCTTGTGTGTAGTGAACCAGCTGATAACGCCGAAGAGTATCGTTCCGCCGATCATGATTTCCAGAGAGTAGACAAGTGAAGTCCACCCGTCCCAATAGATAATCATTGACGCAAGACCCATAGCAATGGGTGCCACGATTGACATTCCTCTGTACGTATGTCGGTCTTTTGTAACTCCCTGTCTTCGTGAAGCAATAAGTGCCACAGGATTGGTAATGAAACCAAGATATCCGGCATCTACAGCATAATCTATCAGATTGTAGATGTTTGGAGCGGGTGCTGACACCAGAACTATGAAAGCTCCTACAGCTGCGAATGCAACCAGAGACCATATAGGAATGGCATACTTGCTGTGCAGGGTTTTCATGAAATTACCGACAAATCCGGTTCTTCCCATTGCGAAAAGGATTCTTGTTCCACTCCCGAGATATATGTATCCAGTTACAAATGGAGAAAGAAGTCCAGCAATAACCGCTATGACAAATATTGCCTCAAGACCATTTGAATGGGCAAATATGAAGAACGGGTTTGTTCCAGATGAATAGAGTTCAAGTGCTTTCCAGTTTCCTGGTGCAATACCAAGTGCACCCCAATTTATACTGGAGAGAACTGCGAATGCAATCGATATGTAAATGGCCGTTTCAATTATAACTGTCAGTATAACTGCCTTTGTGACACTTTCCTTTTTCTTGGATTCCTCTGCAAGATCTGGTATAACCCGGATTCCACCAAAGTCATACATGGCAAGTGGCATTGCAAGCAGGATACTTATTGGTCCAATCTTTGGGAATGTACCGTATGCTGACAAGTTACTCCAGTTAGCAACCAGGAAAATAAGACCCAAAGACATGGCAAGATAGAAAACCAGCTTAACGACACCAAGGTAATTGGTAGAGTTACCAAATCTTCTAACACCAAAATAGTTAAATGGCACAAAAGCCAGCAATAGAGCGAGTCCGATAAGAGAACCAATCACTGTTGGAGTTCCGGCATTTGACAGCAGGCTTGGCCAGCCATATTGCTGAGCAAAATACTGCAGACCAGCAACAATTGATACTGCCTCAATTGGCGGTATGAAAATGTACCATGACAAATCTGCCATCGAATTCATCAGATTAGTCAGTCGACCATGAGTATACAGTGAGAATCTCGTTGGACCTCCTGCCTCAGGATGCACCCTGGAGAGTTCCATGTATGTGAACCCGATTGAGGTGTAAATTATACCTCCAAAGATAAATCCAAAAATGGCGCCCGGACCTGCGATTGAAACCATTCCTACAGTACCGAAAAGGGCACCGTTACCCATGGCACCAACAACACCAATAATCACGAGCTGAAACAGAGAAAGTTCCTTTCGTAATTTTGGTTTTTTTCGTTTACCTTGAATATTCTGTTCCATGACATTCCCAAAGATTTGGTTCTTATAAGTTTTCGTAGGAAAGTTTAAATATGAGATATATAAATCTTCATAAAAAATATTTATTTAAAGAGATATAGAAAATGTACATATAATTAAAATTTAATAATTTTTACAAGAATCACAATAAGAACAAATATAGAAAAATGATGAAATTGGGATGATTATAAGCTGGAGAAATTCTTACTTGCTCTGGAATAAAC
>JAJYRT010000206.1 GCA_021793945.1 Thermoplasmata archaeon | reverse complement strand
GCTGCATCAAGCGGTTGTAAAGCTGCCCTTGAGGTGAGATCCTACCTGCTTAATCTTGCATGAACTCATTTTATGCTAATGGCAATGAAAAACTGGAGGAGTGGAGATTAACCGGCACAAACCAGACACTTCTTCCCAAATAATAGAAGCATAACCTGCGGAAATCTCCTCCCTTTCATCATAATATTCAATTGCGTGGTTCATTGCCACATATATAAAAGCCACTGGAAGGCACAATTTGCCGGTGTAATATGCAATTCTCGTTCGATTGTGTGATCCCATATAGAAATTTATTCGTCTTATTTGCATCAACATGGATTATTTCTCTGAAATGGGCATGTTATCGTTATGATTACACTATCTTGGGCTTATGAGAAGGACCCTGTGATAAAAGGTACGAGGATTCTCGTGGATCGACTCTGGCCGAGGGGCATTAAAAAGGAAAAACTGAATATCAGTAGGTGGTTAAAGGATATTGCACCCTCAGATGAATTGAGAAAATGGTTTGCCCATGACCCTTTAAAGTGGCAGGAATTCAAGACTCGATATTTTTCTGAGCTGGAAGCTAATCCTAAAACCAAAGAATTCCTTGAACTTTGCAACAAGGGAGATCTTGTGCTTGTATATTCATCAAGAGAAAAGGTTTATAACAACGCAGTTGCACTCAAAGAATATGCTTTTTTACATGAATGATCCCTTTTGGTACAACTCTAACCCAAACCTCTGTTATATCCATTGGGGCAACACATTCTCTATTTCCAGCTAAATCTTAAGAAATCATAATCCCTGCAAAGGTAAGGAATAATGGTAAAATCCCATACATACAATTTCATTGTGGGATATTTACCATAGCCGAGCGGGAAAGCCCACACCATTCATGGGTGGGATGAAAGCGAGGCATAACATTTAGTGGAATAAACAACTTTAAGTAATATAACTAAATAACTTAAATACGATGTTGAGAGCCTACAGATACCGATTGTATCCTTCTGAAGATCAGAAGGTAATGCTTGCAAAGCATTTCGGTAGCTGCAGGTTTGTGTGGAACTATTTTCTTGATCTTAATAACAGGCGTTATGCGGAGACCGGAAAAGGTTCATCATTCAAGCAGATGTGTAAGGAACTGACTCTACTGAAGAAAGAGGATGAATATCTATGGCTGAAGGAGGTCAATTCACAGAGCCTTCAACAGTCATTGCTCCATCTTGAAACCGCATACAGGAGATTCTTCAGGAAACTCGGAGAAGAACCGGTTTTCAAGGGGAAGCACAAGAGAAAGTCCTTCACGGTAACACAGAGATTCAGCATTAAAGACAACCGACTGATGATTCCCAACTTCAGGGAACCGATCAGGATGTTCAAGCACAGGGATTTCGACGGTGAGGTGAGAAGCATAACGATCTCACAGGAACCATCAGGGAAGTATCATGCTTCCATCCTTGTGTATGAACAGGATCCCGATATTCTGCAGATGCCAGTGGCAGGGGAATCCGCCGTAGGCGTCGATATGGGAATAAAGGCCTTCGCCACCCTTTCGGACGGAATACAGATACAGAAGCCAAAACATATTGCACAGTCAGAAAAGAAACTGGTGAAGGCACAGAGGAGACTTTCACGGAAGAAGAAAGGATCACACAACAGAATGAAACAACGTGTCAGGGTGGCACGCATACAGGAACACATAGCGAATCAGAGGAAGGATTTTCTCAACAGGGTATCCGATGTCCTCACAAGGGCATACGATACAATAGCCGTTGAGGATCTGAGCCTGAAAGATATGATGAATGGCAATCACCGCCGTGCAAAGGCAGTAGCCGATGCAGGGTGGTACTCCTTTAAAATGATGCTGAAAACCAAGGCATCACAGAGAGGGAAGAACTTCACAGAGATCGGGAGGTATGAACCATCCACTAAGATGTGTTCGTCCTGTGGCCATGTAAAGTCGCAAATGAAGCTGACCGAGAGGCGTTTCGTGTGTGACGAATGTGGCTACACCAATGATCGTGATGTGAACGCAGCCATCAACATAAGAAGATTCGCACTGATTTCGGAAGGAGTACCCACGGAGAGTGGGGAATTAACGCCTGTGGACAGACGCACCTCTGCTCTGAAACTTCTCGCAAGGGAAGGGATCAGGGCAAGTGTACTGGTTGAAGCAGGAAGCCCCGTCCATTAGGGCGGGGAGGATTTCACGAATCAGGAAGATATTCAGAAAAGCGGGGAAGAACACAGTGATACCGCTGAGCAAAAACATGCAGATTATGGGCAAAAAGGGACAAAGTACGAAGGCCCTGTTCTGCCTGTAGTGTTATCGATTATTGGAGTGCTCATATGGGCAATTTTCATTCTCTTTTACGCACTTTACTGGTCCACTGGAATGAATCTTTTTCAGAATTTCATTGTAACTGTGGTTTCCCTGATCATAACAGGATTGGTGATTGGCTTGATGTGGGTGCTTCTGGGACCTAAGAATTACTGGCGGGGCATAAGCAGGTAGATTCAGTTCCTGAAAAGATGTTGATGAGGACTTATGGATCTAGATGAAGTAATTGATAAAAGGCATTCAGTAAGAAAATATGAAACTTTCAGCATCCCTGACACTGACATTGAAAAAATGCTTCAGGCCGCAAATAAGGCACCTTCAGCTGGAAACCTTCAGTCATACAAGATCTTTGTGATAAGAGGAGACTGTCAACTCTCCGTTGATAGCCTGTGGTACCAGTATGATGTTTTGAGCAGTCCCTCATCTGTCTTGAATCTCTTCTTCAGCAGCTCGGATCGCATGGAAAAATGATGCTCTGCAACGTTGTT
>JAJYRT010000205.1 GCA_021793945.1 Thermoplasmata archaeon | reverse complement strand
CAACCGGCTTTGTCAACGTGAATGATGATGTTCTGTGGAAGGGCGGAATTTTTTATTTCAACAGGTCTGATCATTCGTTACTTGTGGCCAAGAGATTCGGCATAGGATGGACGATTAACTTCGGTAATCCAGTTACCTGGGCAGCTCTTTTGGGAATTGTCGTGGTTCCGGTATTCGGTTTATTGATCTTATCACCCTGAAAGATGCTGTTCCTTCATTAACTGCATACATAAAAAATATAAATATAGCCATAGAATAGAGTGAGAGGTATATTATTGGTCGGAGAGAATAATTCCATGCAGATTTCCCTGCTTTCTGAACCTATTTTAAGCGAGGAGAGACAATGGGCAATTTTCGGCAGTTCAGTCAGCACATATCGGGTAGTAACAATAAAGGCAAGGGAAAGTCTTCTGGAAAGCGTAATCCCGCATTATGACTGCAGAGACGATAGATCCACCATAATTTTGTATAATTTCGGTTATGAGGCTACTGCAAGGCTGGTAGGCAGCAGGTGCAAGAAGGCAGCTTTGCTGGAAATGGGGAACATAGATAGGGCAATTATCGGGGACTCCAGGCACGCAGCAAACCTCGGCGATCAGATGGCATCGGAAATATTCGCTGATTCCATGGAATTCCGGAAGCTCGACATATTTATCATCGGGGCGAGCAATATCTTTCTGTCTGACAGGAAAGGCTTGAACATGCGTTTCACGGAACAGTTCTGGAATTCTTTTATTTCGGCTGTTAACACGATCAACAATGACTCAAGGCTAATACTGTTCAGCAAGAGAGGAAATACAGAGGTGGAAAGACTTCTGGCCTCACTTTCCAACGCAGTGGTATCTGTGGACATTGTGAATGACAGCCTTGATTTCCAGATAACGAGCCTATGAAGAACCCCGGAAGAGTAACCATCATTTTCTGTTTCTTTGCTGCACCTCTGCTCCTGTCTTTCTTTACTGCTACTTCAATAATGGCCATACCACTTGTTTATATCTACTGGCTACTTCTTTTCATATCAGTTTTCACCGTAGCAGTATTCCAGGTCCAGATGTTCAGGGCTGATAAATACACCTTCAAGTTGCTACACCATCAGGCAAGCAAAAAAATGATCATATTCATCGCAACTTTTAACGAAAATCCCGGGATGTTGGCCAGAAATCTCATATCGATAAAGAATGCTAACAGGGACGGTGAAGTCTGGCTGCTGGACGATTCTACAGACCAGAAGATAGTAAAAGAACTGATACCGATCTGCGAAAAACTTGGAGTCAGGTTCATTCATAGGGACTCGAGAAGAGGATATAAGGCTGGAGCCTTAAATGACGCCCTGACACTGGTAGCAGAGGACTATGAGTTTATGGCGGTTTTTGACAGCGACCAGATGCCTAACCCCAGATTTTTCACCGGCGTCATGGGATATTTTTCTGATCCAAAGATTGCTGTTGTTCAGATACCACAGACATACACGAGCGTTCCAACAAATATCAGTCACTCTGCTTTTTTTCAGCAGGAGGTCTTTCTGAGAAAGATAATGAGGGCAAGAAGCGGATCGTCAGCATTTATTCTCGGCTCCGGATTCGTGGCTAGAATTTCTGCAATCAGGTCAGTAGGCGGTTTTTTTGAGGAAAATGTAACAGAGGATCTTGCAACATCAATCCTTCTTCAGAGCAGCGGTTGGAAAATAGTGTATGTGGATACTTCAGACATCTGGTACGGAAGGTCTCCGGAAACTGTCAGCGCATATATCAAGCAACAGGGAAGATGGTCGCTGGGAGGGTTTCAATCGCTCTCTCTGATGCTAAGCAGCAATCTCTCGTTATCTGCCTTCTTTGATTATTTTTCAGGCTGGCTTTATTGGTTATGGGTTGGCCCAGTCAGGCTTTTTTCGCTTCTCTCACTTGTGCTATTCCTTGATTTCAGGCTATATACAATTCTTGTTAATCCCATATTTTTCATTATCTTTTACTTCCCGTTTTTCATATACTCAATGCTCTTCTATTACTATACAGCGAGCGATGGACTGATGAGCTACGGAATAAAGGGGTTTTTCATGCACCAGGGTGCAGAAATTCTACTTATGTTCACCGTTACCTCTTCATTCTTTGCGTACGTTTTAAGAAAAAAACGCCCTTTTGCCGTTACACCAAAAGGCGTTGCCGGGACATATTCTCTAAGGCAGGCCATGCCCATGATCCTGGTAGAATTACTAGTTACTTCCACAATTAGCCTTGGAATTATATGGCTAAGGACTGCCAGTCAGTTTCTGCTTAGAACTGCCATTTACATTAACTTATTTTTTGCAGTCTATCTAATACCTTTCCTGATAGCAGCAAGTGTTATACTTTTTACCAGCACCTATTCCCCTAAAAATGAGAAGGTCCTGCTAACCAGGGTGCAGCCGCCTGGATAGCACCAGAATAAAAATTAGGCCATAAACCGCTATTGATCAGCATTTGTATAAAATGACCTGGATCGCATCATGTTCCTACTGTTGACGGGGGGCCCGTTCTGATTTGCATATCTACGGATGTGTGACGGCTTTCCAAAAATACGGACGAGAGATGTATCATCAGCGTCTAAGTTCAGCAGATATTTACCTTTCGCCCTCTTAAGGAAATCAGCAAGGTCCAGAAAATCACTCTCTGTGAAATTATAGTTATACCAGTTTTTTCCGGGATACGGAGGATCAAAATAAAAAAAGGCACCTTCCGAATCGTATTTGCGTATAACGATTCGAAAGTCCAAATTTTCTATCTGCCACTTTCTCACGACATCGTGAATTTTCCCAAAACTGTAAAGCGTCTTCTTCAGGTACA